>JALSNT010000108.1 GCA_026986885.1 Desulfobulbaceae bacterium | reverse complement strand
GCCGTGATATCATTGATTACCAGGATATCCCCATTACCGGTGGGTTGCAGCAGGCCATTCGCGATTTCAAGGAGTTTGACGAAGAACTGTCTTTAAAACCTATCCTGGAGCAACAGGCCACTCTGCCACCGCTGAAACTCAGTATCTCCGATATGGTTGAGAAAAAAATTCCGGATATTGTCGGCGGTATAACGGTGAGCCTGGCCAGGGTTTTCAAGGCGGTCAACCCGGATTTAAAAAATCCCGGCAGCCGCGAATGGGAACAGGTGGAAGAAATCTACAGAATTTTACTGTAATATCTCTACATTATCATCCTTGACTGTCTACTGACAAGAACCTAATGTTTACAATGAAGGTTGAGGTGGGGAGTGTTTACACTACTACGGCACAGGGATACGACAACTCATAACAGGAGGTGATGATTATGGCAACACTGACACAGCTTCGCCAGGGATTTGGGCAGGTATGGGATAACGTGGTTGAGGGATGGAATAATCTTACCCGCAAGGCAACAAATGCCATTACCCGATTTTCTCTGCCCGGAAAACCCGGCAAAAATGAATCCAAAGGAGAACTGCTTGAAAGCAGCGGCCGCAGTGTGGGTTGGGGCGTACTGGCGGCAGAGGTCTTTGACGCGCCCCGCAAGATTATTGTCCGGATTGAAGCCCCGGGCATGGAGCGCAATGATTTTGATATTGAGGTAATGGATGATTTTCTCATCATCCGGGGCGAGAAAAAAATCGAACGGGAATCCGACAAAGGCCGGTATCATGTGGTGGAATGCGCCTACGGCAGCTTTGAGCGGGCCATCGGCCTGCCTGCCCCGGTCAATCCTGATAAGGCAAAGGCAAAATACCGGCGGGGCATTCTGAAAATCGAACTGCCCAAAAAGAAATCATCGCAGACGCGCCACCGGCAAATAGCGATCAAATAACCATGTTACCCACCCCGCCATGCCGGGACATGCAAATCATTTGTGTCCCGGCAAATCTTTTTTCAAGGTACACCTGTATCCCACCCTGTCGGCAATGTTTACAACACCACCTCGTAGCCACTGTTACGCCACGCGGTCATGCCTCCGGCCAGGCTGTGTACGTGGGTAAAGCCATGCCGTTGTAAATAGCTGGCGGCAATATTGCCGCGATAGCCGACTCCACATGTCACGATAACCTCTTCATCCCGTGGGATATCCGGTAGGTCATCGAGTAATCTGTTTAAAGGCAAATGTTTGGCGACCTTGATATGGCCACTGTTCCATTCCGGATCAGATCGGACGTCAAAAAAATGGGCAATATTTCCCGATGCAATCTTTTCGTTGAGTTTGTGGGCTGATATCTGCCAAAGCTGTTCTATGGGATATCCGGCTTCCTGCCAACTGGTAATACCACCATACAGATATCCGATGACATTATCATAGCCGATCCTGTGCAGCTCGATAAGCATATCATTATACGCCTTTTCACCGGTAACTATCAAAATCAACTCGGAATCCGGCTCGATGACCATGCCGATCCAGTTTGCCGTCTGTTTGGCAAAACCGATATTGATGGACCCGGGAATATGAACACCGCCGAAAGAAGCAGTGTCACGGGTATCAAGAAGAACAACTCCCCGCTCAAGTTCCGCCTTTACCTGGGCCGGCGACAGGTCACGAACCATCGGACAACGATCAAGCAGAGGAGCCCCGTTTTTATTTGTACTTATAATATGGGTAAAACTCTTCGGCCGGTCAGGAAAACTGCCGGTCATGGTTTTCAGGAAATCCTCTTTGCTGAGTTTAAAAATCGGATTGCTCTCCTTTTCAAAGCCAATGGTGGAACTTGACTTTGAACTCATACCCTTACCGCATAACGAACCCTCACCATGGGCGGGAAAGACCTCTATTCCCTCGGGAAGGTTTGATAATTTGTTAAACAATGAATTATACAGATTTTCCGCCTGTTCATGGATTAATTCATCACCGGCCAGATCGGGCCGCCCCACGTCCCCTACAAACATGCAATCCCCGGTTAAAATAATCCATGGACGCTGATTGCGGCTGGTATCGGTAACCAACAGAGAAATGGAATGCGGTGTGTGGCCGGGAGTGGACAATGCCTCTAATTTGACACTGCCGAATTCAAAATTGTCACCCTCGTTGACGGATTCAAAAGGAAAATCAACCGGCGTTCCGGCACCCATGTAAATAGTGGCGCCGGTGCGAGACTGTAATTCCATATTCCCTGAAACATGATCTGCGTGCACATGGGTTTCAAAGATGTGGGTTATCTTCAGATTATTTTCCCTGACGACCTGAATGTAATCACCCACATCTCTTTTAGGATCAACCACGCAGGCAACTCCAGCCTGGGGGCAACCGATAAGATAGGAAAGACATCCCATGCCGGGAACGGTAAACTGCTTGAAAAACATATGAACCTCCTCTGGAGTATAAATAAATTATGTGATTTTACAGAGAAACAGAAATCAGCAGCCGGGAGGAGCGGCCGATCAAATAAATGCGTTATCAATAATAGGTATTATTTATTATAAATAATTCATTATGTGTATATGTCAAGATAAAAGATGCCTGTTACCTAAATGTCGCGCGTGGGCAAAAAAACAGCCGATTTATTTTTTTCGCTGTGCAACCATTTCATCAGTGGCGGCTGAGATAGTGTTATGGTAGGCAAAGCGGGAAGGTTTTTTAAATTCCCATCTGTGGCCGGCTGGTCTTCGTCTGCATTGGGTGTTTCATCCATCCGGAGTCTTGCCGCAGGCCGCAATGAAAATCGCTCAATTCAGGTAAAAATATGGTAACAGTTGTTTGGAGATTTTTCTGAGAATACCCGGAAAGCAACCGGGCGACAAATCTTTTCCGGATATGGCAGGAGAAAGATGCATGTTCGAAAGCAGTTATCATGGCCTTGATTAATATCCAGTCGGCAATAAAGCAGGTAGTCCGGATTGTCCGCAGGCTGGAGCCGCCGCAAGGGGTTGAAGTATTAACCTATAAACGCAATCGTGGTATCACCATTATCAAAATTGATGCTGAAACCGTGTCCGTGCAGGAGCGGGGTTATGCGGAAAATACTTTTCTTGTAGATGTCAAAGATCTTGGTAAGCAGCTTAAAATTATCAGTAAAAGAGAGTTTCCCCGCAGTCGTAAGGTACGTATCTATCAACTGGACAGCCCGTATTGCCTGGGGATAAAACGCAAACAGCTTTGAAGGCTGAAAATGGATGTATTACGGGGCAAAATACCTTCTTCCAGACATCGACCCAAAGATTGTTCTCAACGGGTGGACAATGGTTGTGATCAATTGATACTGAAATGTTTTACAGCCTCCGTTGTGCTGCTTATCGGGTTGCTTTTCCTCTTTACCCCTTTAAACGTTCATGCCCTGGAGATCATGCTTCCCCGGGTATACAGCAGGGGCATGGATGTCAGCGGTTGGCTGATGAGTGAAAAACTCGACGGGGTAAGGGGATATTGGGACGGCAGGCAACTGTTGAGCAAAAACGGCCATCCCTTTCATCCCCCTCAGACCTTTACACGGGATTTCCCGCCGTTTGCCCTGGAGGGTGAGCTATGGGGCGGCAGGGGAAATTTTCAGAAAACCGTTTCCATAGTAAGGGAGCAGCAGCCGTCAAAGAGTTGGCTGCAACTGCATTTTGCCATTTTTGATGTGCCCCGTAAACCAGGTGGTTTTCTGCAGCGACTGCAAAAGGCCAAAAACTGGTTTGCCGATCACCCATCTCGCTATGCCTTTGTTATCCCGCAGGTTATCGTTGAAAATACCCGGCAGCTTGAAACTGAATTAAAACGGGTGGAAACCCTTGGCGGTGAGGGACTGATTGTCAGGAAGGCAGATGCTCCCTACATCAACGGACGGAGCGGCGAGATCCTTAAAGTTAAAAGTTATTTCGATATGGAAGCCGTTGTTATAGCCCATATCGGCGGTAAAGGGCGAAATCGGGGCCGTCTTGGCTCACTACTTGTGGAGTTGCCTGACAGCCGGGTCAGATTCAGAATCGGGACCGGGTTCAGCGATGAGCAGCGAATACATCCTCCTGCCATTGGTGCCATCGTTACCTTTAAGTATTATGGATTTTATGCGTCCGGCAGACCGAAATTTCCATCATTTCTCCGGGTACGGACAGATTCCGGACTTTGAATCGACCGTTGTCGACCGGCGGCGAGTGGCTCATAACCAGAATTCAGGGTATTTTCTGGTTTTTGGAATATTATTAACCAGCAGCGCGACAATCAGCATGATCAGTGCGCCAAGACCGGCAGGAATCAGGGCATAAAGGTATCCCAGAGCATGAACTTTGTGGCTGCCGATGACGGCGATCAGGGCCGTTGAGTACGCATCCGGCAATGATTTATCAGATTACCATCGAACCTCAGTAACATCGAAAAAACACTATTTGTCATATTTCCCGTTCATTAAAAAACCACGGATGGACACGGATTCACACAGATTTT
>JALSNT010000107.1 GCA_026986885.1 Desulfobulbaceae bacterium | reverse complement strand
ATCCCCTGGCCGTCCAGGCTGAAACCACAGAGGGGTCGGGGAGATAACCCATGCAGAGAAACGCCTTCTTCCTCTATAGCGATACCGGTCAGGCGGGGACGAGAATCGTCGCCCTGGGGTTGATGGCGATGCTCAAACGGGAAGTCGCCGATGTCGCCTATTTCAAACCGATTATCACAAAACCGGCCACGACCGAGCCTGATATCCACTTCTGCAAAAACTACTTTCAGCTCAGGCAACCCGTTGCAACGGCTTACGGCCTGCATATCGACGAAGTGCGAAAACTGATTGCTGATGATCGCCTGCATGAGGTGTATGAAAAAATTCTTGAACGTTATCACAGCCTGGAACAGCGATATGACTTTATCCTTTGTGAAGGTATTGAAGACGATTTTGATTTTGAAGAGGTCCTTGATTTCGACATTGATCTTGAAATTGCCGTCAGCCTTGCCATCCCCCTGATAGTCGTTGTCAACGCACAAAAATCAGAAAATCATGAAGACCTGCGGCAGCACCTCAGGCTGCTGGAACGTACTTTTGCCAAACACCATCTCCAGCTTCTTTCATTTATCGTCAATCGTCTTGATGGCTCCCTGATGCAGGAGGCAAAAGAAATCCTGCAGACGGAAACACCGATTTTCACTCTCCCGGAAGTCGCGGAACTCAACCGGCCGACCATTGCGGAAATCATGGAGCAGACAGGGGCAACGCTTGTTTCCGAAGATGAGGGGATGCTCGACCGCTCGGTGGCGCTGAGTATTGTCGGGGCGATGACACTGGAGCATTATCTGCATTACCTCAAAGACGGCGCTTTAATTATCGTGCCCGGTGACCGGGCTGATATTCTGGTGGGAACATACTGGGCCAATCTGTCGCGAAAAAATCCTTCAATCGCCGGCATACTGCTGACCGGCGGTCTGGTTCCCTCCGGGACCATTATGCACCTGCTCTCGGGCGTGGTGGATTTTCCGGCCTTGCCGATGATCCAACTCTCTGTTGATACCCAGACGGCCGCATTGATGGTGCAGGCTGTTCAGCCGGAAATAACACTGAAAAGTGAACGAAAAATCTCCCTGGCGGAAGGACTCTTCAACGATCATGTCGACCTGGAGATCATCAAAAAACGATTCAGACTGCCACGGCCGGAAACAATGACGCCGGTACGATTCACCTGCATGCTGTATGAAAAAGCCCGCCATTCAGGCAGTGATGTTCTCCTGCCCGAAAGCGATGACGAACGGGTTCTCAGGGCCGCTGAAATTGTGCTGCGTCGCAATCTCTGTAAGATTACCCTGCTTGGAAACGCGGAAAAAATCGGCCAGCGGGCAAACCTGCTGGGACTGGATCTTGCAAAAGCCCGCATCGTTGATCCGGAACGGTTCCCGGATATGGATACATTTGTTGAAACGTTTTACCGGTTACGCAAACATAAAGGTATTATCCGGCCAATGGCAAAAGAGATGATGAGCCGTGTCAGTTATTTCGCAACCATGATGGTTTATCTGGGTCACGCGGATGGCCTGGTCAGCGGTGCCACCCACACAACGCGGGAGACAATCAAACCCGCTTTTGAAATTATCAAAATGCGGCCGGGCGTGGGACTCATTTCCAGTGTTTTCTTTATGTTGCTGCAGGACAGGGTGCTGGTGTACGGTGATTGCGCGGTCAATCCCCATCCGGATGCCGACGCCCTCGCCGAGATCGCAATCCAGTCGGCACAGACCGCCCGTGCGTTCGGCATTGAACCAAGGGTGGCAATGCTCTCCTATTCCAGTGGTCATTCCGGTATCGGCAAAGATGTTGAAAAAGTACGACAGGCGACTGAAACGGCCAGGCAGAAAGTGCCCGATCTGCTGATAGAAGGACCGATGCAGTATGATGCCGCCATTGACCCAAAGGTCGCGAAAGAAAAGATGCCGGACAGTCCGGTTGCCGGGCAGGCGACGGTGTTTATCTTCCCTGATCTCAATACCGGCAACAATACCTACAAGGCGGTGCAGCGAAGTGCCGGGGCCATTGCCATCGGTCCGATTATGCAGGGGATCAAAAAGCCGGTCAACGATCTGAGCCGGGGCTGTCTGGTGGAAGATGTCGTCCATACAATTGCGATTACCGCCGTACAGGCTGCCATGGAAAAAGAGGAACAACCCGCATGAAGCTCTTTGTCCTCAACGCCGGCAGTTCCTCCTTGAAATATACCCTCTATGATGTCGGCAACGGCATCAGGGAGATTGTTTCCGGCCTGGTGGAACGTATCGGTGAGCAGGAGGGCATGGCAACCATGCTGCAGGAAGCAAAAAAAGAACGGGTGACTGCACCGATGCCGGACCATCATGCTGCGCTGAAACTGGTCTTGCGGCAACTGCGCAACCACGGATATCTGCAAACATTTTCCGATCTTGCCGGCTGTGCGCACCGGGTGGTCCACGGCGGCGCAAAATTCTCCGAACCGACTCTGATCGACCAGCAGGTGCTGGCCGCCATAGAAGCGTTGATACCGCTGGCGCCACTGCATAATCCGGCCAATCTGGAAGGGATCAAAACTATGATGAAACTCTCTCCCGATACGCCGCAGATTGCCTTTTTTGATACGGCTTTTCATCATCACATGCCCGAGGTTACCTGTCGGTATGCATTACCGGAAGTGATGTTTATTCGACACAATATCAGGCGTTATGGCTTTCACGGACTTTCACACCATTACCTCCGTGACGAAGCGGCAAAATTATTGAAAAAAACGCCGGAGCAGTGCAAGCTGATTACGCTGCACCTTGGTAACGGCGCCAGTGCCGCGGCGATCAGGGATGGAAAAAGTATTGATACCTCAATGGGCTTTACCCCGCTGGAAGGGCTGGTCATGGGGACACGGCCCGGTGATATTGACGCGGGTATCCTCCTCTACCTGATGGAAGAAAAAGGCCTGGATGGCAAAACGCTTGAGCAACTGCTCAACCATGAAAGCGGCCTCAAAGGACTTTGCCGCACCAATGACATGCGTGAA
This sequence comes from Desulfobulbaceae bacterium, assembly GCA_026986885.1. The sequence continues at coordinate 1,496 of JALSNT010000107.1, read as the reverse complement.
ATTCTGACGCGCAAAGCAAGGGGGGATCGACAGGCAAAACTGGCGTTTGAGATGTTCTGTTATCGAATCAAAAAATATATCGGCGCCTATACGGCGATTTTAGGCCATGTGGATGCCGTAGTTTTTGCAGGCGGTATCGGTGAACACAGCGCAACCGTCCGGCAAGAGGTTTGTTCAGGGCTGGAGCATTTGGGACTGGTCCTGGATAGAACAAAAAACCGGCATTTTACACATGGTGCGGACATGATACACCACAAAAGCAGCAGGGTTGCGATCATTGCAGCACAAACCAATGAAGCATTGCAGATGGCAAGAGAGAGTATCAAGATACTGACAGAACGGATGGTTTAATTTCCATGCAAACAGTGGAAAATTCCACAAGGAGACATTATGATAACTATTAATCCCAAGGGCGAAAAAGCGTGGGTGAATTTTACATTTAAGCCGCAAGGAGATGTCCAGGCGATTGCTCTGGCGGGAGAATGGAACGCCTGGCAACCCGAAGAGATGCACCGCAAGAAAGACGGTACCTTTTATAAGCGTAAACAACTGCTTCTTGGAAAGAATTATGCATTCAAATATATCGTTGGCGGCAGTGAATGGATCAATGATCCCGATACCCCGAAGGTAAGCAACCCTTATGGCTCATACAACTCTCTGCTGCAACTTGCAGAAATTGAATAATCTGAAATGGTCAAGCACAGGATACGGCCAACCGGGAGCTGATGACCTGAATTGAGCTTACGAATAACCGGCCTCAATATCGGCACCCGTATCATGGGACTCCCGCTTTCCACAATCGGCATCCGGATGATTGCCGAAGAATTGCAGCAACTATTTCCAGGTTTATCCTGAGGACAGCTAATCAAGTGCCATGAAAAATCTTTTCAGCTTCACCAGCCCTTCCCTTCTCTTTGTTTTCCTGCTGATGGGTATTGTCGTGCCGCAGATCGTGACAAGCGCTGCGGCCGGCAGCAGCCCGGCAAAACAGACACCAACAACGGCAAAACAACCAGTACCGGGAAATAACACCGTTCCGACAATCCCCTCTGTCAATGCGGATCAGGTGGCGGCCCGCCGCCGGCATATCCAGACGGAAAAAGATGCCATCCAAAAATTACAAAGCGAGGTGAAAGCGACAAAAAAGAATCGTGATCAGCAACTGGCCGGGCTGCAAAACGCCGCCGTTACGGATACAACCCTGGAACAGGCCCGATTAGCCACGGAATCAATCAGGGTAAATATTCAGTCACTCCTTCTTGATATCAATCATGTCCGGCAACAGTCCGAAAATCTGCAAACAGCGCTTGTTGATCTCCAGCATCGGATAGATTCATCTGCCGGCAAACAAGAGCAACACATTGCCGCACTGCAACAGCAAATGTTGCATATCAAATCATTGCTGGAACTTGACCATACCTATGCAGGCCTTCTTGCCACGCACCTGGGCCTGCTCCAGCAAAAGGCCGATCTTGCCGCCTCATGGTTCCAAAGTG
>JALSNT010000106.1 GCA_026986885.1 Desulfobulbaceae bacterium | reverse complement strand
CTGCCGGTGGTGTTTACCTTTATGTTTATTAACTTTTCTTCGGGGCTGGTTTTATACTGGTTTGTCAATAATCTGCTTTCCATCCTTCAGCAGCAACTCATCAATCGACAGATAAAGGCGGCAGCATAACCCTTCTTACGAGAAACAGGAATCGCGTATATGGCTCAAGGAAAGGATTTTTACGGACAGGAAGTTACGACAATTATCAATGACGCATGCCGTGAATTCGGTGTTTCCCAGGAGGAACTTGATATCGAAGTGCTGGAAACCGGGTCAGCGGGAATTTTTGGATTATGTCGCAAAAAAGCACATATCAGAGTGCAGGTAAAGGGATCGTCATCCGGGAGCGGTAACCGAAAAAGCAAGTCGACATCTCCTGCCGCATCCGGCAGGAAGGATGGTGAACGGCAAAAGTCCGTTGAGCGCAGCGTGCAGGAACAGGAAGAAAAAAAAGGGAAATCCGCAATCTCCGCCGGCGAGGAAAAAACCAGTGCTGAAAAATCCAAACAGGTACGGTCGGATAAATCAGAACAATCCTCTGTCAGTGTTAATAAGCAGGCTCATCAAAACAATAAAAAAAGTTCTGCCGGCACGGTTGAGCCACCGACGGAGGAAATGCTTGACCTAATCAAAATTGATATATGCCGCTTGCTTGACTTGATGGGCTACCCTTCCGAGGTCAGCCTTAAAGTGGAGGCCTCCGCACTCCGTTGTCATATCAATGGTACGCATGAGGATGCCCTGGTCGGCACCGACGGCCGCACTCTGGACAGCATGCAGTACCTGCTGCGCAAGATGATGAGCAGTCGTCTTCCGGAACGGATGATGCTCTCCCTTGATGCCGGAGATTTTCGGCAGCGGCGGGCAGAAGAGCTTAAGACCCGGGCACTGGAACTTGCTGCCCAGGTCAAGGAAAGCGGAAAAACCCAGGCAATTCCGGCTTTAAATCCTGCTGAACGACGGGAGGTGCATATGGTTCTGCAGGAGGATAAGGAGATTCGCAGTCGTTCCGTTGGTGACGGTTTATTTAAGAAAATTCTTATCTACAAGCCGGGAAAGGGAAACAAATCTTCTGCCCGCAAGCGCAGGGGCCGCCAAAGTGGCCGTTCCACAGAAAACTGATACCATTGCCGCCGTTGCCACTCCCCCCGGAATCGGCGGCATAGGAATAATTAGAATTTCCGGTTCCGGAGCACTACCTGTCCTGCGTCGTATTTTCCAGCCCCACCGGCAAGATCTTCAAGATTATCAAACCCATCGCTTATATTACGGATGCGCTGTTGACCATACGGGCCGGGTCCTTGATGAAATCCTTGCCGTCTATATGCGTGGTCCCGCAACCTATACCCGTGAAGATGTCGTTGAACTGCATTCCCATGGTTCCTGGCTGGTCCTGCAATCCATCCTCAAAGAGGTATTTGCCGCCGGTGCCAGACCTGCACAACCGGGCGAATTCACCAAACGTGCCTTTCTTGCCGGACGCATAGACCTGACCAGGGCCGAGGCCGTTATTGATCTTTTGCAGGCGAAAACCGAAGGTGGTGTTCGCCTGGCTGTCGGCCAGTTGCAGGGGCGGCTTGAGGAGGAGCTGACACCGGTTCGGGCTGCGTTGGTGCATCTGCTGGCCCTGGTGGAGGTGGCCATTGATTTCCCCGACGACGATGTTGAAATTATCGATATCGGCCGGCAGCGGCAACAGCTTCACAATGAGGTGGTTGTACCCCTGCGACGATTGCTCCGCCTTGCCGATCAGGGAAAGATTATACGTGAGGGCGTGCATGTCGTCATCGCCGGTCGACCCAATGTGGGGAAATCGAGCCTGCTCAACGGCTTGCTGCGGGAGGATCGGGCATTGGTGACCAGTATCCCCGGCACGACCAGGGACACCATTGAAGAGATGATTTCAATTCGTGGTATTCCGGTCCATTTGATTGATACCGCCGGTATCCATGACCAGGAGGATATCGTCGAGGAGCTTGGTATTGAGCGGGCAAGGCAGAAATTACGAGAAGCTGATCTGGTATTATTTTTAATTGATGCGGCCAGGGGAGTTACCGATGAGGACCGGGATTTGTACCGCCGGATTCGTGAGCAGAAGCATCTTGTCGTGTATAATAAGATGGATCTTGTGGATGAAAAACGCCTGGCCGAGGTGGAGAAAACATTGAATAACTCCCCGTCGGTATGCCTGTCGGCACGGACACATCAGGGGCTTGAGACGTTGCAGGAGGCAATATATCAAAGGATAGTTGTCAGTGGCAGGGAAGTTGACGAGCAAGTTTCCTGCGCGCCTAATCTTCGGCATAAGGCCATTTTAACAGCGGCTGTAGAAGCCTGTCAACGAATTGACCAGGCGCTGGCTTTACAGCTGCCGGCTGACCTGCTGGCTGTTGAGTTGCAGGCGGCGCTGGACTGTTTAAGTGATATCGTCGGCCTGACCACGCCGGAGGATGTTCTGGAAAAAATTTTTTCTGAATTCTGTATCGGCAAATAGGTCAATCATCGCCGACCGATTTTTCCATTACTATTGTTTCTTTTCCGGGCTCTCCGGCTGATGTTTGTTTTTTGCCCGGGGCGTTTTTTCCTGAGCGGAATCCTTCCGGCCGGAGCTGTGGATTTCTCCTTCCAGGGTGGCACCCGGCTCCACCGTCAGATTGGCCGAAGTCAGTCTGCCCTTGATTGATGCCGTGCTGTGAGCGGTTACCATCCGGGAATGTATATCCCCTTCAATTCTTCCATGGCAGATCAGAGCGCCCAGTTCCAGGTTGCCCTTGATTTTCCCTGTTTCACTGAGTACCAGATATTCACCTTGAATGTTGCCGTCCACCGTCCCGTCAATCCGGGCCTTTCCTTTGAAACCGATTTCTCCGACAATATGCATGTCCTTGGATATGATACAGGATATTGCCTCGTTGGAGACAAGTTCGACCTCATCCTGCAGGGTGTCTTTTCTGGTAAAAAGTGCCATGGTTTTGAGGGGATTATTTTTTCGAGAGAAGCTTGGCTATGCGAAGGAATTTCATGGGATCAATGGTCTTTTTGTTGTGATGCACTTCATAGTGCAAATGTGATCCGGTACTGCGACCGGTATTGCCCACAAGTCCTATAACCTGGCCCCGGTTTACCTTGTCGCCAACCTTGACTAATCGTTTGCTGAGATGGGCATACAATGTTTGATAGCCTTTGCCGTGATCAATCACGATGCAGTTGCCGAATCCCCCATGGTTATAGGAAGATCTGCGGACGATGCCTCCGCCGGTGGCATGTACCTTGTCGCCGGTTCTTCCCTTGAAATCAATACCGGCATGAAAGGCTTTCCTGTGGTTAATCGGATCAATACGGGCGCCGTAACGGGACGTTATCCTTGTATTCATGGGCCGGGCAAGGGGCAACTGCTGCAGGGCGGCCAGATAACGATCAGTAGTGTCAATAAGTTCGCTGCCGGTTTTTACGTTTGGATCAATATAGAGGCCGCCGCTGTGACCGGGGTCTTCATCGACTTCAAGTTTAATGCCGATCTGTTCCATCAAGGTTTTAATGATTTTACTCTGTTCGGCAAGCCGATTGATACTGCCGGCGTACAGTTTGTCCTGTTTATGCTGCAGGTCGGCAATGCGTGTCTCGTAACTATCAATGATTTTAAGGTGTTGCAGGCGTATCCTGGTCAGCTCCGCCTTTGTCTGCGCAAGTTCCTCTTCAATGTGCCGGGAGGCGCAGTTGTCTGCTTGCGTCATCCGGGCAATTTTGTGTTTCAGGGTGCTGTTTTGCCGCCAGTGGTAACAGCCGGTAATGGTGATGATGCAGAGTAGAACAATGGAGAAGGTGCCGACTGAAATAATGGTATGCAGTCTTTTTCTGTTAATAAGAAAAGTTCGGCCTTTGCCGGATTCACCGGTTATAATTATATGTAATTTTTCCGTAGTCATAAATGATAAACTCGTAAAAAGTTTCGATGTATTCAATGATGGCTAAGTGTAAAATATGGATAGACACAGAGCAGTAAATCAAAGCTCTTACGATTCCTCCATAAGGATATTGCCAATATCTGGGTAGAGGAAGAAAAAATCATATCAATCAATTTGGCAGGAGTTATACCCGGAAAATAAAAGAGATGCAAGTGCATGCGTGTCTGGGGGAGATCAGGGGACGAATTTTGTGGAAGAATTCGGTGTCACCGGGAGGGAGGAAGGGATATCCGGGCGAGTACAATTTACAGGGCTGAACAGTATGGCATAATTGCCATGGGAGTTCGTTTTTTTGTCATCCTTCGGTTTGTTGGTCATAAGCACACCGGAGAGACTTTGAAAAAGAGTATGTCGGGATGGGGTATGACTATATAAATACCTAAGGCTGGTTTCACCCGCAAGCCAACAGAACTTCGAATATAGAATATCGAACTGCAGAATTTTGAACCGCAGCAGTGGAGCGCGCCCCTGCGCGCGATAATCTTACCAGATGCAACAAACGTCCAATCACCGGCAGGGGCCGGCTCCTGCACAGTGGCT
>JALSNT010000105.1 GCA_026986885.1 Desulfobulbaceae bacterium | reverse complement strand
GACTTTCCAGATACATACTCTGAATATCCTTCGGGGAAGGTTTGATGATAACCTGGTACTGATAATAATGTTGCAGCCGGTTGGGGTTTTCTCCATAACGTCCATCGGTCGGTCGGCGGGAAGGTTGAACATAGGCCGCCTGCCAGGGCTCAGGCCCCAGGGCCCGCAACAGGGTTGCCGGATGAAAGGTGCCCGCTCCGACCTCCATGTCATAGGGCTGCATGACAACGCAGCCCTGGCCGGCCCAGTAACTGTTAAGGGTGGCAATGATATCTTGAAAATACATGGTAACCAGTAGTTTTTCGTTGGGACGAGTAAAAATAAAGGGTTGTTTGTCGGGTTCTTCGACAATATAGTACACAAATACGGCACCAATGAGTATCTCATGGTACTGCTTCTGAAAAACGTATTATTTCTATCTTATGTCGGAGTACCCTGTTTTTGTCGATGGATGACTTATTTATAAGATTGACTGTTGTACAGTCTACCACAGGGAACAGGGGGGGTAAATATCTTTTCACAGTTCAACAACACCCAACAGGTTCCTGGAACGTCTTCATTCAAATTGCCGCCTGCGTTTTTTGACGGGTTTTCCTGTATTGCCGTGGTTGGTTTATCGCCTAAATCCAACCGGCCCAGTCATCAGGTTGCTCGCTATCTGCTTGCTGTCGGCTACACGGTTGTTCCGGTTAATCCGGGGCACAATGAGGTTATGGGACTGCCCTGCTACCCCGATCTTCTCTCCATCGAAAGGCCGGTGGACCTAATCAATATTTTCCGCCGTTCGGAATGTGTCCCGCCGATCGTCAGAGATGCGGTGACCATCGGCGCCGGGGTAATCTGGATGCAGCAGGGTGTTATCAATCAGAGGGCAACTCATGCCGCTGAACAGGCTGGTTTGCAGGTAATCATGGATTGTTGTCTTAAAATTGAACATATGCGGTCTGTCGCCGACAGATGAGAGAATAAATAAAAGCATCCTCATGGAACCACAATATATTCGCATTCGCGGCGCGCGCATGCATAATCTGAAAAATATTTCCGTTGATCTGCCGCGCAATAAACTGGTTGTGTTCACCGGACTGTCGGGTTCGGGTAAATCGACACTGGCCTTTGATACTCTGTATGCCGAAGGCCAGCGCCGTTACGTTGAATCGCTGTCCACCTATGCCCGTCAGTTTTTAGGGCAGATGGACAAGCCGGATGTTGATCTGCTGGAAGGGTTGTCGCCGGCGGTTTCCATCGAGCAGAAGACAACCAGTAAAAATCCACGATCCACGGTGGGTACCGTAACGGAAATTTACGACCATCTGCGCCTGCTGTTTGCCCGGGCCGGCCAACCCCATTGTCCCAAATGCGGTGATCCTATTTGTTCTCAGTCCATTGAGGACATGGTGGATATTCTGCTTAAACGGCCACAGGGTGAGAAGGTTATCCTGCTGGCACCGCTTGTTTCAGGAAAAAAGGGACGCCATGAACAGGTTTTGCAGCAGATGCGCAAAGAGGGTTATGTCCGGGTAAGGATCAACGGAGATATTGTTCCTCTTGCCGGGGAGATTGCCCTGGCAAAGAATAAACATCATACCATCGAAGTGGTGGTTGACCGGCTGGTTATCAAAAAAGGGTTGCGAAGACGGCTTGATGAGTCGGTGAGTACGGCCGTGGCTTTGAGTGGTGGAACCATGCTGGTTTTTTTCCCGGCAACCGGGGAGGAAATGCTGTTCAGTGAATCGGCCGCCTGTCATCGTTGCAGTATTTCCGTACCCAACTTAACTACTCAGTTGTTTTCATTTAATAATCCCCAAGGGGCCTGCAGGGTGTGCAGCGGTCTTGGTGCCAACCGGTTTGTTGATGAACAGCTGGTAGTTCCCGATGACGGCTTAAGTCTCAACGAGGGTGCCATTGCCCCCTGGAACCGGCGAAAACTTGCGACCTATGCAAGCCAGTGGCAGGAGGCTTTGTCTCGCCATTTCGGATTTGATCTTGATACCCCGTTTAAAAAGCTGCCCGAAAGGGTTAGAAAGAAGATTCTTTACGGCACGGGCAGGGAAAAAATAGAGTTTCATCACCAGCGGGGAAAGAGAAAACTGGTATCAACCATTGCCTATGAGGGAGTTATCCCCCGCTTGAACAGGCTGTTCGGGGAAACCAGCTCCAACCGGGTGCGGGAGGAGGTTGGACGCTTTATGAATGAACAACCCTGTCCGGGATGCCATGGCGCCAGGCTTAAAAAAGAGGCCCTTGCCGTCCGTATCGGCCGCTGGTCGATCATGGCGATGACGGCGCTTTCCATAGAGCAGTTGATCGATGAACTCGCGGACATTACGTTTGGGCCGCGTGAGGCTGTTATTGCCGAGCCTATTTTAAAAGAAGTACAGGAACGGCTTTCATTTCTTCGCGGGGTGGGTTTGGGCTACCTTTCCCTGGACCGGAAAGCCGGTACCCTTTCCGGCGGTGAGGCGCAGAGAATCCGTCTCGCCTCGCAGATCGGTTCCCGGCTGGCAGGAGTACTGTATATCCTGGATGAGCCAAGTATCGGTCTGCATCAACGGGATAATAATAAACTGATTAAAACGCTGCTCAGTTTGCGCGACCTTGGTAATACCGTTATTGTGGTGGAGCATGATACCGATACCATCGCCACTGCCGATCATGTCCTTGATATCGGTCCCGGCGCGGGTGTCCATGGTGGTGAAATCCTCTATTCCGGAAATGTTGCCGGCCTGCTGGACTGCCCGGAGTCGCTTACCGGCGCCTATCTTTCAGGTAAGCTTTCCATCACAGTACCGGAGAAGAGGCGGCGCGTGAAAAAGGGGCCGTCGTTCGGGCTGGTTGTCAACAACGCTTCAATCAACAATCTTCAGAAGCTGACCGTTCGTTTTCCCCTGGGCGTGCTGACCTGCGTGACCGGGGTGTCGGGATCGGGTAAGAGTTCGCTGGTTATTGAAACCCTGTTTAAGGAAATACGGCGCTATTTCCAGGATGGGGGACAGTGGCACGGGGTAAAGGGAACTATAACCGGCCTGAAAAATATCGACAAGGTGATTGACATCGACCAGAGTCCCATCGGCAGAACTCCCCGTTCCAATCCGGCGACCTATACCGGTGTATTGACTCCCATCCGTGAACTGCTGGCCCGGCTGCCGGAATCCCGCGCCAGAGGCTACAAAATCGGTCGTTTCAGTTTTAACATTAAAGGTGGTCGCTGTGAGGCATGTGAAGGGGATGGGGTCATCCGTATCGCCATGCACTTTCTGCCTGATATTTATGTGACCTGTGAACGATGTCAGGGGAAAAGGTATAATCAGGAAACTCTGGAGATTACTTACCGCGGAAAAAATATTGCCGATATCCTGGCCATGACCGTGGAAGAGGCGTTGGAATTTTTTAAAAATATTCCGCCGATTAAAAACAGGCTGCAGACGGTTTTTGATGTCGGCCTCGGCTATATCACCCTGGGCCAGTCCTCGGTGACCCTTTCCGGTGGCGAGGCCCAGCGGGTAAAACTGGCCAGGGAATTGAGCAGGCGTTCAACCGGAAAAACCCTGTATATTCTGGATGAACCGACCACCGGTCTGCATCCCGCCGATATTCAGCATTTGCTTACGGTTCTCGGGCGGCTGGTTGACTCCGGTAACACGGTAGTGGTCATTGAGCATAACCTGGATGTGATTAAAACCGCTGATTATATAATAGACCTTGGCCCGGAAGGCGGGGACGGCGGTGGCAGGGTTGTCTTCTGCGGTACTCCGGAGGAGGTTGCCGCCTGTCCGGATTCTTATACCGGTATGTTTTTAAAACAGACGCTTGCGGAAAAAACCGGTTGAGCAGTCCATGGCCGGGATGGTAAGGTGAATAATATTTATTTTTCAGTTATTCTTACTTAATCGATGAGAGGAAACAAGAGATGAGTGAAGAGCAGACAAGCACAGAGGAGTTGCCGGTTTTTCGGATGCAGAAAATGTACGTCAAGGACCTTTCTTTTGAAAGTCCCAACGCCCCTGATATTTTCCTGGCACGAAATCAGGAACCAAAGGTGGATTTTAACCTCAAGCTTGGCAACCGTAAGGTTGATGACGATCATTTTGAGGTGACCATCAATATGACGGCCAAGGTACTGGATAAAAATGCGGACGATACCGTGATGTTCATTATCGAAATCGAACATGCGGCGGTTTTTTTACTGAAAAATATTCCGGCGGAACATTTGCAGCGGGTCATGGCTGTTGACTGCCCGCTCATGCTCTTTCCCTTTACCCGCCAGATTGCCAGCCAGCTTTCTGTGGACGGCGGGTTCATGCCCTTTTTGATGGAGCCGATCAATTTTGTCGCCCTGTACGAAAATGCACAGAGAGAACAGAAGGATTCGTAAGCGGGTAAACTAAAAGAAATAAAAAAGGGGCTGGTCATTGAAATGACCAGCCCCTTTTTTTTGATTTTACGGCTCAGGTGGTTATTGCAAAATTATAAACTGTTGGCAAAGTTATCAACAAGGGTCGTAACCGCTTTTTCGGTGGCC
>JALSNT010000104.1 GCA_026986885.1 Desulfobulbaceae bacterium | reverse complement strand
CGGTCACTCCATCGGCGAGGTGCGCTTTGATTATGAAAACCGGTTCCCCGATGAGGAGGTGGATCTTCTATCTTTGCAGTGGGCACGTCATTGCCGGGTGGAGAATGTCGCTCTGCTGCAGGCCGGACGGCATGCGCTTGTCATGGAAAATTGCCTGCAGTGCTCAGCGCGTGGCCTGCTGGTGGACGGGGCCTGGAATAAGGGGAAAAAGGGTAATGGATATGTCCGCCTGGCTCGGGCCTATGACTGCCTGCTGGCCGGGAGCAGGGTGCGCAACATTCGCCATGTCACCCTGCAGTGGAGCTCGGCCTGGAACACTATTGAGGATTTGGACAGCAACGTTGATATCAATATTCACGGCGGTTATCCGCATCACAATCTGATTCGTCGTATTCGCTTTCATCTGCCGCCGGAACACCGGTGGAAACCGATCACCCGTGCCCCGGATGATGCTTCCTGGGCACCGCCGAACGGCCCGGAGAACCGGGTTGAACAGATACAAATACTTCCCTGATATCCTTGCTGCCGGTAATGGCCATGAGTTTCAGGATCAGCTCATATTCCTTAAGCCGAAACTGCAGGGCCTCAAAACGGGTATCAATAATCTTCAGTTCCAGGGTATGAAGCAGGCGCTGGGGGTCGTCACTGTTTCGTTGTATCGGCTTGTTGACTTCCTGTTCCGCCGCCTGCTGCTCTACCCTCAGCAACGACAGAGCGTCGATGCTTGATTTGATTTTCTGTTGATAAAAATTGAAGTAGGCGCTCAGTTTGTTCAGGTTCTGATGTATTCGTTTGGCCACTCCTTCTTTCTGGAACCTGTAGATACGTTGTTGCAGGTCGATGAGATCGTCTTTGCGGTCATCCCAGTACAAGGGGATTTCCAGTTTGATCCCGGCATAATTACGTTCCAGATCATAAAATTCTTTTCTGCGGCCGACAAAGAGGTCGACGGCCAGGTTGTCGCTCCAGGCCGGAAATTGTTGTGCCCGTTTTATGAAAACATCCTGTATGGCCATGGTCCGGGAATTTTTTTTGCTTAATTCTTCCAGGGTTGCGTCGTCTTTGAGTTGGGCGTTTTCAATGCTGTTGAGTACGGCCGCCAGCTCCGGACTGAGCTTGCTGCACTTGCGGCTGCTGTAAAATTCGTATTCCCGCCGGGCTGTTTTCAGGGCATGCCGGAGTTCCAGGATATCGGTTGTTGTCGTATAGCCGTTTTTTTCGGCAGCGTTTCTTTTCGGTACTGTTTTGGAGAGTACCTGCATACGGGCATGACTGTGCAGGGCATGGATCAAATTTTCCATGGTGTAGAGGTGGTACAGTTCATCTCCCAGTGCCCGGTCATCCATATCACGGTTGACCTGCAGCAGTTCCAGCCGCGTCTGGAGAATTTTTTTATCCTCTTTCCGCCGTTCCTCCAGGTAGCCGTCATTAAAGAGCCGCAGTTCAAGTCGGCCGTAATATTTATCCTCGCCGTTCCTGTAGTCATTATCATACTCGCCGACAGCATACAGGCCCGTGGCGCTGCTGCCCTCGTCAAGAAGATGAATATATTCTTTTTCCACCTCGGCAAGTTCGGCCATGATCTGCTGCATTGGGCGGTTGTTCGGCGGAGTCGTTGCCTTTTCTTTGACCATGGAAGAGGAAAACATGGTCATTTGCCTGAGCCTTTCCAGGGGCTGTGGAGGGGACGGTGGCAGTTTCGAGGTTGCCGATAACTCCGGCGGAGAAGATGCGGCCGGCAGCAGGCCAGGGAAGAGCAGCACAAGCAGGCAGAAAACAACAGCATGGCACAGGGCTGGTTGAGAATGGGAATGCATGCTGATTGGCGATGTGGTTTAAAATTCAATACCCTTGTCGGCAGGATCGACCGGGAACGTAAAAGATGTCCGGCCCCTGTTACACCATGAAAATTTTCTGATATTTCCCGGTGTCGACAAGTTTTTCCGTTGTATCCCGGCGGGCTGTTTGATACCTTTGTTCCAAACATACCATAACCCGCAGTGGAAAACAAACCAGGAGAACAGTTCATGGCCGAAGAAGCGAACAAGATCATCTATTCGATGATCAAGGTCAGTAAAAAATATACGACAAAGGTTATTCTGAAAGATATTTCCCTGTCCTATTTTTATGGGGCAAAGATCGGGGTGCTGGGTTTAAACGGTTCCGGCAAGAGTACCCTGTTGCGCATCCTTGCCGGGATCGACACCGAGTTTTCCGGACGTACCACCATGTCCGAAGGATTTACCATTGATTATCTGCCCCAGGAACCGGAAATGGCGCCGGAGAAAACCGTGCGGCAGGTTGTGGAAGAAGGCGTACAATCAACCGTTGATCTGATTGCCGAATTTAACAGCATCAATGAAAAATTTGCCGAACCCATGGACGATGAGGCAATGCAGGCGCTGATCGAGCGGCAGGGCGAGGTGCAGGACCGGCTGGATGCCATTGACGCCTGGAACCTGGACAGCCGCCTGGAGATGGCCATGGACGCCTTGCGCTGCCCGCCTGCCGACACAAAGACCGCGGTTCTATCCGGTGGGGAAAAGCGGCGGGTGGCCCTGTGCCGAATTCTGCTGAAGGCGCCCGACATCCTGCTGCTTGATGAGCCGACCAATCATCTGGATGCCGAATCCGTTGCCTGGCTGGAGCACCATTTACAGAGTTATCCCGGCACCGTTATTGCGGTAACCCATGACCGTTATTTTCTGGATAACGTTGCCGGCTGGATTCTTGAGCTTGACCGCGGCCGCGGCATTCCCTGGAAGGGTAACTATTCATCATGGCTGGAGCAGAAAGAGCAGCGGCTGGCCCGGGAGGAAAAAAAAGAGACTGAGCGGCAGCGTACCTTGAAACGGGAGCTGGAATGGATCCGCATGAGTCCCAGGGGCAGGCGCAGCAAGGCCAGGGCCAGGATCACCTCCTATGAAAATCTGTTGAACCAGCAGCCGGGCGAGATGATCAGCAAGATGGAAATTTATATCCCGCCCGGCCCCCGTCTCGGCAAGCTGGTGGTGGAGGCTAAAGGGGTGGCCAAGGGGTATGGCGATAAACTGCTGGTGGAAAATCTTAATTTTTCCCTGCCGCCCGGTGGTATTGTCGGCGTGATCGGCCCAAACGGCGCCGGTAAGACGACGCTGTTTAAGATGATTACCGGCCAGGAAAAACCGGATGAAGGAACCTTTAAGGTGGGCGATACCGTAAAGCTTGCCTATGTCGATCAGGAGCGGGATATTCTCGATCCGGAAAAGACCATCTTTGAGACCATTAGCGAGGGACGGGAAACCATCCGGCTGGGTAGCCGTGAGGTCAATGCCCGCGCCTATGTGGCCAGGTTTAACTTTACCGGCAGTGACCAGCAGGCAAGGGTCGGCCGGATTTCCGGCGGCCAGCGCAACCGGGTCCACCTGGCCCGGATTTTAAAAGAGGGCGGCAATCTGCTGCTGCTGGATGAGCCGACCAATGACCTGGACGTCAACACCCTGCGCGCTCTTGAAGAGGCGCTGGAAAATTTTGCCGGTTGCGCGGTGGTGATCAGCCATGACCGCTGGTTTCTGGACCGGATTGCCACCCATATCATGGCCTTTGAGGGAAATTCCGAGGTATACTGGTTTGAGGGCGGTTACTCCGATTATGCGGCGGATTACAAGCGGCGCAAGGGCGTGGATGCCGAGCAGCCGCACCGGATCAGGTATCGCAGCCTGATCAGGGACTGATGGCTCGACGCCGTTTCTTCCGGCTGATTGGTGTAAATTGCCGTTATACCCATTCCTGTCCGGCCCTTTTTTATGTGCGGGCAGCCCTTGAAAATCATCTTTCGGACGTGGAAGTTGACCTTTTGCAGTTGACCATCAATGATCCCGGCTACCGGAGTCTGCTCAGGATTGTTCAGGGTGATCCGGCTGTTCTCTTCTTTTCAGCCTATATTTGGAATGCGGATGTGCTTTCCCGGATGATCGGCGACCTTGTCCGTATCCGTCCGGGGAAACCTATGATTATCGGTGGGCCGCAGGCCGGTTTTTTAGGAGAGTTGCCGGCTGAATGTACCATTGTCCATGGCGAGATCGAGGGTGTTGGCCCCTTGTTTTACCGGGATCTTGTCGAGCAGAGGCTGCGCCCGGTGTACCGGGCGGCAGAGGGCGTCGCCTTTCCCTTCCCCTACCGCCCGGACGACTTTTCCTCCCATTTGCAGAACAGGCAGATCCTCTATGAATCCTCCCGGGGCTGTCCCTTCTCCTGTTCCTACTGTCTGTCCGCCGCCTGCAAACGGGTGGTGCATAAAGATCCCCGAACAGTCGAGGATGAACTGCGCCGTATCCTCCAGGAAAAACCGCCTCTGGTCAAGTTTGTTGACCGGACCTTTAACGATAACCCGCAGCGGGCCCTGGCAATATGGCGGATAATCGTTGCAATCGGCGGCGGCACCCGTTTTCATTTTGAAGTGGCCCCTGATCGCTTTACTGAAGAACAGCTTGATTTTTTAAAGGCGGTGCCGGTCGGGCTTTTCCAGTTTGAAATCGGGGTCCAG
>JALSNT010000103.1 GCA_026986885.1 Desulfobulbaceae bacterium | reverse complement strand
GATAAGCAGCCGAGAGCCGGCGGTTACCGGCTCAAGAAAAACAGAACAGCGGCCGCCACAGGCCATACCAGCATCCCCTTTGTCAGCATAGGTGACAAGCCGTGCCTCTCCGGTATCCTGCACCTCCGGAGCAAGACGCATCATCTCATGCTCCAGACCGCCGCCGCCGATGCTGCCGGCAATGATTTCATTGCCGCTGACCAGCATCTTGGTTCCCGGTGCCCTGGGCGATGATCCATCAACGGCGACAAGGGTAATCAAAACCCCTGAACGCCCCGCTGCCAGTAACTCCGTCAATTTTTGATATACGTCCATAATCTTCCCTTTAACAAATCACCTGCGTGCAGGTGCAATAAAAAAAATTGCCTCTTCCCCCAAGCTATGCCATACTTCTTCTATAAAGGCAAATTCAGCCCGTAACCAAGTCCATGCACACAAACATATCCCGCTATTTCCTTCGACTTCTTATCATCACCGTGCTGGTGAGCGTGACTCTCACAGGCGCTTTGTGGTTCTGGGACACATATACCAACTACCGCCGTGAGATCAAACAGATGCGTGCCGAATATATGCAGCAGCAGAAAAGGGTGCTGCAGCAACAGGTGAATTATGCGTTGCAGTATATTTCCTTTATGAAAAATAAGATTCCACCGAATGCCTGCAGGAAAACAGAGCAACAGGTCAAATCAGAAATTCTCGACTGGCTGCAACAATACCGATGGGGTAAGGAAAAAAAGAATTACCTGTTTATCGGTCAATGGGACGGTCATATTCTGGCAGGGCCCCATGACGCAGTGGGTAAAAACTGGCTTTCGGTTACCGATGCTCACGGATTACAGATTGTCCGGGAATTTATCCGGTTGGCTCAAAACAATGGTGGATTCCTCACATATGTAATGCCGAAATTCAAAGGGATCCGGCCCTCCCAAAAACTATCTTATATCGCCCCGGTTTATCCCTGGCACTGGTTTGTCGGCACCGGCCGATACGTGGATGACATTGAATCCACCATTTCCGTTCGAAAGCAACAACTACAAAAGGATTTTGGCAGGCATTTATTGGAAATCGGGCTTCTTCTCGGCATTCTTTCCCTTGCAAGCATGACATTGCTTTTCATTTTCTCCAAACGCCTAAAAAACAACCTTGCTCCCTTTGTCGATTTTTTTCACCAGGCAGCCACCCGTCTTGTCCAGATAAAAGCGGAAAATCTCGATTTTGACGAATTTCGCCTGCTGGCCCAGGATGCCAACAGCATGGTGCGGGAACGGGACAAAATACAGGGTATCCTCCGCCGCCGGGAGCAGCTGCTCAATGGATTGACCAAGGCCGGCCGCCGACTTTTATCAGGGACAGACCCCGATCATGCGATTACCGAGGCCCTGGCCGTTGTGGGAGAAACGTGCAAGGTGGACAGGACATATCTCTTTGAAGTGGCCGACAGCAACATCAAACTGTGTTATGAATGGACCAGCGGTGTCCGCAGCAGGATGAAAGATCACCGTTTTCAGCATATTTCCGGGAAATTACTCAAAAGCAGTGTGGCCGAACAACTCAGCAAAGGCCTGGCCGTACAGGCAAACCCGGCCGATTTTACAGGAGAAGCGGCAGAGCTCTCCCGTGAATACGGGGTACAGAGTGTCCTTATGCTGCCTATTCTGTACCGGGGACGATTCTGGGGGATGCTCGGACTTGATTCCTGCACAAAACCGATGCACTGGAATACCAACAGTATCCGTTCTCTCCAGAATTTTGCCTCTACCCTGTGCGCGGCTGTCATGCAGCGGCGCAGCGAACAGGAGGCAACCCGCATACGTGATCAATGGGTGACGACCTTTAACTCCATCAGGGACTCCATATTTCTCCTTGATACCAAAAACCGGGTTGTCAATGCCAATGCCGAGGCATTACGGATTGCCGGAGTAGAAACCCTTGCTGCTGTTCAGGGACATAATTTACCGAAAATCCTTCATGGCAAAGGAACACGATTTAAGGCATGTCTGGCGGAGCTCACGCTGCAGCAGGGCATTCCCTTAAGCGGTGAAGTTCACTCCACCACCTTGAATAAATACTTTTTTTCCTCATCTTTTCCCGTCTATCATCGTGAGGGCAAACTCACCGGTGTTATCTACATCGCCCGGGACGTAACAAAAGAAAAAAATATGGAACGACAGCTTGTTCAGGCCAGGAAGATGGAAGCATTAGGCACTCTTGCCGGTGGTATCGCCCATGATTTCAATAATATACTGGCCGCCATCATGGGATTTTGCGAGCTTGCCCTGATTAAACTGCAGCATAATACCGACCGGCAGAGCCTTGAAGACGATCTCGGCCAGATCCTGCGTGCCGGTATACGGGCTAAAGATCTCGTTGCCCAGTTGCTGACATTCAGCCGCAGCCGGGAAAGTCGCAAGATTTTTCTTAAGGTTACCCCGATAATCGAAGAAACCATACACATGCTCAAGGCCTTTGTTCCGGCAAACATCCAGGTTACAACCCAACTCAAGCCGGAAACACGAAACCTCTTTGCCGACCCGACAGCTCTCCATCAGGTTTTTATGAACCTCGGGTCAAACGCGGCCCAGGCCATGAAAAATAAGGGCGGCCTGCTGGTCATTAAACTTGAAGAAATCCGCCTCAGCCGGGAGCAGCGACAACGCATCTCCAACCCGGCCGATTCCTATCTGCATGTATCATTCAGCGACCAGGGAGGTGGTATCGATCCAGGGATCGTCGACAAGATATATGATCCGTTTTTCACCACAAAAGAGGTTGGCGAGGGAACAGGAATGGGGCTTGCAGCAGTACATGGAATCGTTGAAGATCATGACGGTTTTATGGAGCTGGAGAATAAACCGGGAACCGGGGCGGTTTTTCATATATACCTGCCCCAAACCAGTAAAACGGATACGCAGCAGATACCATCAGCCGTCAACAGGCAAAATACCGCCGCCCGGACCTTTAAAAAGATTCTCATTGTTGACGACGAGGCAATGCTGCTTGCCATGTATAAAGATATGTTTTCCCTTCTGGGCTGTGATACCCTGACCACAGCCCATCCAAAGGATGCTCTCCGGCTCCTCCGGGACAATCCGGATATTGATCTGCTTTGCACGGACTATGACATGCCGGAAATGAACGGATTTGAGCTGGCCAGGCAGATTCGTCGTATCCGGCCGAACCTGCCGATCCTGCTTAACTCAGGACTGACCGTTAACCTTGACGGTGACAGCATACAAAAGACACATATCAGTAAAATCCTCACCAAACCCATTACCCTGCAGGATTTGCAGAAGGCGCTTCTCCAGCTGGCCGGAACCGACACCAGCCGGTGAATCGCCCTACCATACACATTGCTGTCGATCGAAGTTTCTACGATGTCATCATTCTTTGCCGTAGCCACCGCCGCCGGGAGTAAGAATACGGATTCGATCCCCTGGATGGGCGACGATCTCGTTTTTTCCACCCAGATTAAGGACACGGCCATCAGCAGCAAAAAAAAGATTTTCCCCCCGTTTGCCTGGTTTTCCACCGGCAAGACCATAGGGAGCAAAAACACGCCGTTCCGAAAGAATAGCAACCTGCAAAGTGTCTAAAAACTCCACTTCCCGAATCAGACCGTCTCCGCCGTTGAACTTTCCCCGGCCACCGGATCCTTTGCGGAGAGAAAATTCCCGCAGGAGCACGGGATAACGACGTTCCAGGATCTCCGGATCGGTAATCCTGGTGTTTGTCATATGCGTATGCACACCGGACTGACCATGCCAGCCCGGTCCGGCCCCGGCGCCGCCGCCAATGGTTTCATAATAGCCGAACCGCTCATTGCCGAAGGTGAAATTATTCATGCACCCCTGCGAACCTGCCGCCACCCCGAAAGCCTTCAATATCACGTCCACAACCCGCTGCGAGGTCAAAACATTGCCGCCGACCACGGCCGCCTTTGGTGATGGGTCAAGCAGGCACCCGTCAGGGATAGTGAGACGAACTGGAAGCAGGCACCCGTAATTCAGCGGAATATCCTTTTCCACCAGACAACGAAGAGAATATAAAACAGCCGACTGGGTGACGGCCCGGGGCGCGTTTAAATTGCCCCATATTTCATGGCCGGTGCCGGTAAAATCAAAATGAGCGCTGCCGGTGTTGCGGTCGATGGTGATTGCCAGGACGATCAGGCTGCCGTCATCAAGGGAATCGACGGCCTCAAGCCTTCCCTTTTCCGGCAGCTTTCCGGCAATCGACAATTCCTTAAGACTTTCCCTGACCGCCGTCTCGGCGGCTGCCTGCACATGGCCCATATAGGCTTCAATCACCGACAAACCATATTGATCCACCATCTCAAGAATCAGGTCGATTCCCTTTTGATTGGCAGCCACCTGAGCCTTGAGATCGGACAGATTGTCCGAAAGCCGCCTGGTGCCTTGTATCTCCAGATCGCCATCACCAAGAGGGTGTAACAGCAGATCAGCAATCTCCTTTTCTTGAAAAACACCCTGTTCCACCAGCTTAAAGGAAAAGATGGCCGTGCCCTC
>JALSNT010000102.1 GCA_026986885.1 Desulfobulbaceae bacterium | reverse complement strand
ATCTTGGAAATCGCGGCAACATCAGGCCGGGATCCATTATGCCGCCTGCGCCTGCTTGCCGGTTCCACCTCTTCCCGACTGGGCCAGAAGCCGGTTCGCACCCGAACCACTGTCCGGCGTAGATCATTGACAATGGCCAGCAGGCTGGGAATGAGCACCAGGGTCAAAATGGTGGCAAAGGTCACCCCGGCAGCCAGTGACAGGGCCATGGGAATAAGAAACCTGGCCTGCATATCCGTTTCCATGATCAGCGGTGCCAGGCCGCCGACCGTGGAAAGCGAGGTCAGGAGGATGGCCCGGAAACGACGGCTGCCCGCCTGTTTGATTGCCTCAAAAAAACCAATCCCTGCCGCCAGATTTTCATTGATCCGCTCAATAAGGACAATGGCATCATTGACCACCACTCCGGTCAGGGCGACCATACCGAACATGGACATCATCGACAGGGTATAGCCGAAGAGAAGATGGCCGATGATGGCACCGATTATACCAAAGGGTACGGTAACGAGAATTACCAGCGGTTGAATATAGGATCTGAATATGGTGGCAATGATAACAAATATTCCAAGAACAGCCAGCGGAAAGGTGACCTTGAGCGAGGCAAAGGAATCACGCATATTTTTCTTTTCCCCCTGCAGGGAGATATGCAGGCCCGGATGGCGCGACTGCAGCTCAGGAAAAAAACCTTTACTCAGGTCGGCAAAAATCTCCTGGGAGTTTGCCCGCCTGGGATCGACCTCGGCAGTGACGGCTATCCGGCGCTGACCATCGGTGCGGGTTATGGTCGAATAGCCGGGACCAAAATCAATATTCGCCACCGATTGCAGCGGCACTTCACCGCCGTCCGGTAACCGGATACGCATATTGTAAAAATCCGCCAATCGACTGCGTTCAAGTCCTGTATAGCGCACTTTGACCCGGATATCATCCTCACCTCGCTGCAGGCGGAAGGGCTCCATGCCGAAAAATCCGGCATTGACCTGACGGGCAAGTTCCTCCACACTGAGCCCCATGGTGCGTGCCTCCGGCTTTAACGACAACCGCAGTTCATTCTTACCGGGACTGTAATCGGATTGCACCTGAAAAACACCTTCGTAACTACGTAACTTTTCCTGCAACTTTCTGGAACTATCTATCAGGGTCTGCATATTATCGCCCTGCAGCCAAACCTCGATATCAGCACCGACCGGGCCGCTGGAAAGACCATGAAAACTAAGTGCCCTGGCTCCCGGAATTGCACCGATCTCCTTTTCCCAGAGGACCATCAGATCATGGGAATGGATACCGCGCCGGGCCGAATCCAGCAGAATAATCTGCACGGAACCAAGATTGGGCCCGGTCCTGCCCATGGCCTCACCCAGGGTCTGGCCGACCAGGGACAGCCGCCTTTTAATCATCGGCTCCCCGCTTTTAGTCGGCGTCCGCTCGGCCACCCGGACAAAGGCCTGCTCAATTTTTTTCAGAGCCGCAGCCGTTACCGAGGCGGGCGTGCCGTCCGGAAATTCAACGGTGGAGGAAATCACATAGCCGTCGATCTTGGGAAAAACCTGGAATTTCACCAGGCCGCTTTTCACCAGGCCAATGGTCAACATCAGCACGGCAATGGCAATACAGAGAGAGACATAGCGCCAGTTTAAGGCCCGGGCCAGAAACGGCAGGTAACGGTCACGGATAAACCGCTCAAGCCCCTGCTGGATAAATCGTTGACAACCGGCAAGCCATCGACCGATTATGAGAGATGATTGTTGCGGACGATTGAGATCCGGCAGGTGACTGAGATGGGCCGGCAGCAGAAAAAAACATTCCAGCACGGAAATAAGCAGACAGGAGATCACCACCGTCGGCAATATGGCGATAAATTTACCCAGCACGCCGCCGATATAGGCCAGGGGCACGAAGGCCACCACTGTGGTGGCAACAGCAGCCACCACCGGCAGGCCGACCTCGGCGGTGCCGTCAACTGCAGCCTGCAGCGGCGGTTTGCCCCGCTGCCGATGCACATAAATGGATTCTCCGACCACGATGGCATCGTCGACCACAATACCAAGTACCATGATAAAACCGAACAGAGAAACCATATTGATGGTTTCCCCCAGGGCCCAGAGGATAAACAGGCCGCCGCAAAGGGAAATGGGGATGCCAAGTCCGCCCCAGAAGGAAAGCCGCAGATCCAGAAACATCCAGAGTAAAAAAAACACCAGGGCCATGCCCAACAGACCATTACGACTGAGCAGACGTATCCTGGAACGGAGCGCCCTGGTATGATCGTAAAATTCGCTGATGGAGATGGTCGGCGGCAACTGTTGCTGTTTCCGCCGGATATACTTACTTACCTGCGAGGAAATCTTGAGCGCATCCTCCTCATTGGTCTTAAAAACCATGACGAAAACCGCGGGTACGCCGTCAATAAGGGCGGTAATCGGATCTTCAACAAAATCATCCTTGATATCGGCAATTTGATCAAGGGTAATCAGGCCGCCCCGGGGATCGGCCAGGACAACGATCTGCGCCAGCTCCCTGCCGGTATATTTGCGGCCGATGGTACGGACCCGGATCTCTTCACCGCTGGTGCGGATGGTGCCGCCATGGAGATTCAGGCTGGAGTTATGAATGGCACGGGCCACCTGGGCAAAACTCAGGCCATACTGCCGCAGCCGCTCCTCGGATACCTCAATGGCAATCTCATAGGCCCGGCTGCCGAATACCTCGACCTGGGAAATACCGTCCAGCCGTTTAATCTCATCGCGAATCCGGTTAGCCTGAACTTTGAGCTGTTTTTCACGCAGATTCCCGGTCAGGGCAATCATCTCCACCGCATTGCGAAACAGAACCTCGGTGATGACCGGCCGCTCGGCATCCACGGGAAAGGTGGAAATAGCGTCAACTTTGGCCTTGATCTGATCAAGCACATCCGTCACCTCATACCCATCCTGCACCTCAATGGTGGCGGACGCCATATTTTCCGAAGATCTGGTGGTATACTGTTTTATTCCTTCCACAGTTTTCAGGGCATCTTCAATCTTCAGACTGATCCCCTCTTCCACCTCCTCGGGGTCGGCGCCGGGATAGGCAACTTTAATGGTAATCAGGTCAAGGGAAAACAGGGGAAAACTCTCTCGCCGCATACTGGTCAGGGCAAGGATTCCCGCCATGAAAATCATCAGCAGGACGATATTGGCAAAGACGGTATTGCCGGCAAAGGCGGCCAGTATTCTCTTCATTGATCCTTCTTCCCGACCACCCGCACACGCGCATTTTCAAGCGGTTCCTCAAGACGGGTAACGATTACCGCATCGCCGGGCGCAAGCCCTTTGTCGATAACGGCCGTACCCTGCTCCTCCCACGCGACCTCAACCTTGCGACTGTGCAGGCGGCCGTCTTTAACCAGGTACACCATACCGGTAAAACCG
The DNA here is from genome assembly GCA_026986885.1 of Desulfobulbaceae bacterium. The sequence goes on along the minus strand of JALSNT010000102.1, from coordinate 1,118 downwards.
ACGGCCGCCCTCGGCACGATATATACCTGATGCAGGACACGTCCGGGAATGGTCACCCGGCAGAACATACCGTCCACCAACGGCACCGGCGCAACATCATCCCGATCGACCGTAACCGCGATGTCCACCATCCTCGATTTCGGATCAACGGTAATAATTCTATCCACGGTCCCTGAAGCCCGCACACGATTATCCTCACTCCAGACCAATTCACAGGGTACCGGTTCAGGCTCGGCAAACCAGTTTTTCCGTCCATCCCTGTGGTCACCGGTGTGCAACCTGAGCCAGCGGGCAGCCTTCCCACTGTCCAACGGCACCAGGACCTCCAGGTTAGAATCATCAACAAGGGTGACCATTTTTTTACCGGGGGTCACATATTCATCCGCTTCCACCTCTACCCGGCGCACCCGGCCGGAAAACGGTGCATGCAGCAGACAGCGTTCCAGCTGGATTTCGGCCCGGTCTCTGGTTTTCCGTACCTGGACGATCCGGTTGCGAATCGCATTGACGGCTGCCTCCGCCTTTTCAACAGAACTGAGACTGCCGACCCTGTTTTTCCGGTGCAGGGTAGCAACACGCTTCATTTCCGCCCGGGCCAGGGCAAGATCACGGGTCAGAATTTCCAGCCGGGCCTTTGCCTCTTCCAGCTCCAGCCGATAATCGCGGCCATCTATGGCAAAAAGTAAATCCCCTTTTGCAACAACCTGTCCGGGCAGCAGATGCGCTTTTTTACGAATAACCCGACCACTGACTTCAGCTGAGATGGTCACCTCGGTCCGGGCCTTGACATCGCCATAGCCATGAATGGTAACGGGAAAATCACGGGGCCGGACAGTGAGCACCTCCACCGGCAGTGCCCTTTCGGTAACGGGCCGCTCCGGCGGTGATTTCTTCATTTTTTTCAGAAGAACAAAACCGCCGATTCCGCCTGCCAGGATAAGAAAACAGAGAGTCAAACGCAGGATAACCGAAGGTTTGGCGCTTTTTACCGGTTCTGTTGTCATGAGCTGCCTTCCCTGTTTTTTTCCGATGATCTCCGGGCAAGAACCCGCTCAACCTGCTGCAGCACCTCCACCCATTTTTCGGCCGTCTCAGGACCCACCTCCTGCACAAGATCG
>JALSNT010000101.1 GCA_026986885.1 Desulfobulbaceae bacterium | reverse complement strand
GGTGACGGAGAGCAGGAGTGAAAAGAGCAGCACAATGCTGAAACTGAGGCCAAAGGGATGAAACAGACGACCGGCAAGGCCACTGATCAGCACCAGGGGAGCAAAGGCGGCCAGAACCGTCATGGTTCCGGCGATATCAGCCCCCAAAATTTCCCTGGTTCCGTCCAGGGTTGCCTGCCAGGGTGTCTGTCCCAGATTCCTGTGGCGGTCGATATTTTCCAGCACCACAATGGAGTCATCTGCCACCATGCCGATAGCAACCGTCAGGGCGCCAAGGGTCATCAGGTTCAACCCCAGTCCCATGGAGTGCATGATCCAGAATGTACCGAGAACCGTAAGAGGAAAGGTAAAGGCAATGGCCATGGCTGTACGGTTGCGGCCAAGGATAAAGAGAATCGCCAGGATGGCAAGCACGGCACCGGACAGGAGATGATTGCGCATATTTCGATATGCCAGGCCGATGATCTCTGCCTGATCATAAAATTTTTTCAGGCGGACACCGGCGGGTAACGCGCTCTTGGCCAATTCCCTGTCCACCAGCCGTGATACTTCCAGGGTACTGGCTCCCGGCTGTTTTTCAATGGTAAAGGCAACGGCCGGCAGCCTGTTTTCAGTGATTACGTATCGCTGCGGCCTGGTGCCTTCATAGATTTTTGCCACATCTGCAAGCCGCAGGGGGACCGCGCCGCTAATGCGTACCGGAACGGAACGGAGGTCTTCAAGAGAGAGGAGCCTGCCGTCGGTGCGGATCAACAGGTCGCGCCCGTGCTGTTCCAGATATCCGCCGGTATCCAGGATGTTTGCCCTGTGGATGGCCCCTGCAATATCCTTTTGGGTAAGCCCGGTCTGTTTGAGTTTAAGAGGATCAAGGTCGACCCGCCAGGCATACATGCCACCACCCATCACCTCGACCCGGGCCACCCCGGCCAGGGCGGTGAGACGGGGAGCAAGCTGATACTGCACCCAGCCGCGGGTCTGCACAGGATCGCCGCCGCTGACGGTATAGGTGGAGAGCATGGCCAGGGAGGTGCCGATATTTTCCAGTTGCGACGCTGCTCCTGTCGGCAGGCTGGAACGAACCTGGGCCAGTCTCCCAGAGACAAGCTGCCGGGCCTGCAGCACATCGACGCCCCAGTTAAATTCAACGGTTACCTGGGAAAACCCCGGCGCAGAGGTTGAGCTGAGCCGCTGCAGATTGTTCAAACCGCGCATACCATTTTCTATCGGCGTGGTAACCAATTGTTCCATGTCCTCGGCGGTACCGGCAGGATAATGGGTAATAATATTGATCAGGGGATAGTTGAGATCGGGAAACAGGTCCACGGGCAGATGGCGCAAGCCGGCGATACCTGCCAGAGCAAGCAGCAGGGCACCGATTATAACGGTCAGCGGCTTTTGCAAAATGATTTCCAACATGATTGTTTTCTGTAAATTCTCTTAATCGACAAACTTGATTAAATTTTTCAGGTCGCGGTAGAGCAATTCGTAAGCGTTTTCATAAACGACCTGTTGCCCCGCCTTTATTCCGGAAAGAACGGGAATCTCACCGTTTTTTTCCGTTCCCACTGCAATGCGCGTGACCACATAACTCTGGTTGTTTCTGACGATACACCAGGTGGTATTGTTACGACCGACAACAGCAGTCTCGGGGATCCAGACCACTGGCCGGGCCGGGCCGCGATGCTGGACCGGCACCCATTGGCCGTCTGCAAAAAAATCCTTTGGACTATCCCCTGTAAATACCAGCAGGCGCAGTCCGCTGGAACTATCCATTCGAGCCGTTCCCGGAACCTGGTGCAGCCGTATGCACCTTCCCTTTTTCTGGATCAGGGTTTCTCCGGTTGCCCAGTCGGTGAGCATATTTTCCGATACGGCAACAGTTACATAGAGCCTGTGCAGGTCCTCAAGTCTGAACACCGGGGTGTTTGCCTGTATCCATTGCCCGGCAACCGGAGGAATGCCCAGGATGGTTCCGGCAAAGGGTGCCCGGAGTGTACTGAGGATATCAGCCACGGCCCGGGGCGTTTTGTCGGCAAGAAGGGCGTCAACTTGTATTCGGGTCACGTCATTGCCGAGCTGGATAAGATCCGTATGCAGCTGGTCCCAGGAACGTTCCAGCTCTGCCGTGCTTGTGACGACCTGTTTCCTGCCGCTGATAAGATCCCGACGGGTAAGGGTGTGTTCTCTGATGCCCCGGCGTAGTATTTTCTGTTGCCGTTTCTCCAGCAGAACCAATTTCTGGCTGTTTGCGTATGCACTGATATCTTTAATAAGGGCAGGGGATTGGAAACGAAGAAGCATCTGCTTCGGTGAGACCTTTTGGCCGGATTGAATTGTTGTCCGGGTGATCTTTACGGCAAAGGGCATGGTCAGCGTGCTTTCAGCCAGGGCCTTGATCCGGCCAAAGGCGGTAATCTCCTGTTGCCATTGTCCCTGCCGGGCAGGAGCAACAGGATAGGTCTCTCCATAAAGATGACCGGCAGAGAACCAAAAAAATATCAGGATAAAAAAAAGGCATTTATTCATGGCAGGTATCAGGTGTAGTTTTTAGACTCATCTATTTGCTCTTAACCGGCGGCAATCCATTATCCCCGGGAAGGGCAAGCAGGGCCTGCAGGGCCAGGTTGTTTTCCCATTGGGACTGTTCCAGGTTCATCTCTTCCAGCCGTTTGAGAATCCAGGTGTATTCCACGGTAAAAAAGGTCAGGGCATCAACATCATTTTTCGTGTAGGCCTGCCTGTTTTTTTCGACTATTGTCCGTAACCGGGGTAAATATTTTTTCAAGCGGGCCTGTTGATCATCGATTATTTTTTGCAGCTCAAGTAAACTATTCACATTGGTAAGCGCCTGGTTCAAACGGGCCTGATATTCCAGCTTGAGCTGTTCCCTGGTTGCCCGTTCAATGGCAATGGCTCCTCTGCTGCCTGAAAAGAGGGGAAGGTGCAGGCTGATACCAAAACCCGTGGTAGCAAGGGCATCGGTATCTTTTCCCCTGGTAATGCCGATACTGAGGGAGGGAAACTGTGAAAGAATGGCAGCTCTTACCTTGGCCTCCTGGCTCTGGTATCCCGCCTGCAGGGCCAGGAGATCCGGTCGCCGCCTCCGCAGGGTATGCAGATCTTTTTCAGCTGTTGCCCGTGACAACAGATACGGTTGCGGGGGAAGGATAAAGTGCAGATCAACATCAGGTGCCAGGCCGAGCAGCAGGTTTATCTGATGCCGGGTTTCATTATGGGCTTGTTCCAGCTGGTTTATCCGGCTGTAGATGTCAAGCAATGCGGTCAGGTCCGTGCCGTTGACATTCATGGTGACGTCGCCATTTTTCAGGGCCTGACTGGAATTGTAGTATCGATGCTGGTAGAGGTCTCTGACCTTATGGAGCAGTTTCAGTTTTTTCAGCTCCAGGGTATAACGAACGGCTAATGTTCGGGCCTGCTGCATGACCTGCCATTCCTGCCACAGGAGATCCAAATGTACCTGGACCTGGGCCTGCCTGTCGGCATCTATTCGTGCCTGGCGGGTAATCAGGGGAATAATATCATATCCCAGGCCCAGCCCCCAGGCGTTGACGGCCCCGTTCGTATCCCCTGTGGGAATAGCAAGATTTGCGCTGATCTGGGGATCAGGCAGCAGACCGGCGGCAAAGAGCTGGGCCCCGGCCAACTTTTGTTTTGCCCGTTTGGCTTGAAGATCACCATTATTCAGTACGGCAATGATGGCCACCTCGGTGAGATCAAGGCCATCGGCAGGATTAACTGCATGCTGATGTAATCCTGCGGCCTGCTGCTTTTTGACGCTGTACTGCAAAGCCCGCAGCTTGTCGGCCAGAATGGAATTTTCCGGCAAAGGCCGGGCCTGATAGCTTGCGCAGCCCGTTAATACCAGGGCCGCACAACACAAAGCCGGTAACAGGGAATGTGCCGTCTTTGTTATGTTTTTAATCCGCATCTTGTGTCTTTTTTCATGCTTTTTTGTTTATCTGTAACAGGGGGTCAGAGGTCGGATGACAGTACAGTTCCCGCCTGCGGCGTACATAACTGTGTTTGATTCCTTGTATATCCTCTGTTTCATTGTTTATTGCGCTGCTACAGCATGGCGGTTTATCGGCAACGGGAAATATCCCGGTATCATGCATACTACCTGGATGCTCTCTCTAAATTTAGGGCTATAAAACTCTACACTACCATTTGACCATATACACATTATCATTTGGTAATCTTTCTCCTTCTTTTGCCTGATCCTCACAAGCACCCTCTTCTATGGTATGAAGCGACGTTGAAAAATTTTCTTATGGCAGCCGGTCGCTATCAACAGCGCCTGCGTGAACTGTGCGGAAAAGAAAACAGTTAAAATGGGGTGTTTTTCTGGACAAAACCGCACGTATCCGATAGGTTTGGGCTCCTGAAAAAAGGAGGCTGTTTTCTTGGTTGCAGTCCGATTTTTTTCAGTTCATTGTGAAAAATAACGAAATATCAGACCGACTTTAGTTAAGAAAAAAATAAAAAATGTCTAACAACATAATTCTTATTGGTTTCATGGGC
>JALSNT010000100.1 GCA_026986885.1 Desulfobulbaceae bacterium | reverse complement strand
AACGGGCGTTATCGCGATTACTCATGCTCCAGGAACAGTATCCTAATCTAAAGGCCAATGAGTCGTTTTTAAAACTTCAGGATTCCCTGGAAGGTACGGAAAACCGTATTGCCGTAGAACGAAAACGGTATAATGATGCGGTACGCAGACTTAATACCTATCGTCGAACCGTGGTGGGACGTTTTATCGCCGCCCTTGCCGGGGTAGAGGCCGGTAAATATTTTGAAACACCGGCAGCCGAGCAAAAAGTCCCGCAGGTAAAATTTTGAGGGAAGCTTGACGCGATGGTGCTAATTTCGATAAAATTTGTGGGCACCGTACCGGGCGACATAGGTTTTGCTTTGCGCCCAGGCAGGATTAACGTCCTGCCGGTGGTAATAGGTGGCACCGTTGGTGAAATCCGGTTGTACCATGGCTGTCAACGCTGAATCAAGACAGGTGAGCAGGGCATCGGTTTCCGTGGGCATATAGGAATTTTTTTGCAAGGTCCAGCTGAACTGATAGGGCGCGGTCACAACCTCTGCCACGCTTTCATGGAGTTGGGCCGCCCGGTTCAAGGTGACATGGGCAACGGCCAGTTGTCCTATTTTTGGTTCACTTCTGGCCTCGTGGTAAATATTTAAGGTAAGCCACAGTAATCCTTCAAGAAAACTCATTATCTATCCCGTTTTCACACCATAAACAGTAATATAGGCTACTATTTATACGTTTTTTTTAATGATTGACGATCCCTGTTATGTAACTTTACAGCGCCTGATCAGCCGTAAATCCTCGCGTTGTGAAAGCACGGATTGTCAAGCCAGTGACCGGATACGATCAATTCAGTTTATAAAATAATCAGTTCCCGCTAAATTGCAATCCTTGTCCCTGCCTTTTACCATGGACTGTCGGGTAAACGTTTACGTTATCTTCTGGAAAAAATCACCACTTGAAAATCAGATTACAATACTTTAAAATCTTACCAGTAAGAAACAATTTAATAAGGAGAAAAATTATGGCTGGTATAGCAACAACAAAACTATCCTCTAAAGGTCAAGTGGTTATCCCTGAAAGCATACGAACAAAATTGCATTTGGAGCCTGGAACTCAGTTTGTCGTACTGGGTGACAAAGATGTTGTAATTTTAAAAAATATCTCAGCACCAAGAATCGAGCAATTTGCCAGCCTTATAGCAAAAGCACGAAAATCAGCTAAAAATGCAGGGATTAGAAAAAAAGACATTGAAAATGCCATAAAAAAAGTAAGGGCTGAAAAATGAAAATAATCCTGGATACCAATGTCTTGATATCAGGTATTTTCTTTTCAGGGCCACCTTCTCAAATTCTAAAAGCATGGCAGAAAGGTAAAATTCAAATCGCGATATCAAAAGAAATTCTTTCCGAATATCATAGGGTTGCAGAAGAACTGTCAAAAAAATTTCCGAGCGTAGATATTTCACAAATTCTTGAATTATTTACAGTACATGCAGAAATGGTTAACACTCAAGAATTAGAAGTCTTAGTATGTGAAGATCCAGATGATAATATGTTCATATCTTGTGCATTGGGGAGCAAAAGTAAAATTATCGTTAGTGGAGACAAACATTTGTTGAAAATTTCTGGATACCAGGAAATTGAAGTACTCAAACCACGAGTATTCATAGACAACCATCTGAATTAAAACGAAAAAGATATCGGGATAGGGACGGCCATCACTGACCGCCCCTCCCACACCACCGTACATACGGATCGCGTATACGGCGGTTCGGCTGGTTAGGCAAGTAATCATTTGAAAGTACTCAGATGATTGCTTGTCGGGGTGTCAATTCCAGTGATGCTACCAACGTTTCACCGTCCGGTGCAGTACGTTAGTAAAACCTTGGGCGAACCCACTACCATTTATCCCCACCATTCGGCTGGGGCCACCGTTCGGGCCTTCCTCCAGTCTGCCACCTCCCGGCTTTTTGATTCACCGAGCTCGTTTACTGGTCTACTATGCCCTCTGCTGACTTCCGTTGTACGATAAGCGCACCTTGCGGTTTGCTCACTCACTGTATCAGCGAGATACAACGGATCTCCCGGGGTGAACACACGTCTTTTTGTACGTGAGCGCCGAGTATACGCATCTGATCCTTAAAAGATGGATAGAGGACTTAAGACTGTGTCGAAGTCTGCGCTTATCTGCGGGCTGGTCCCAACCAGATTCGCCTAATTCTATTTCTGTACGTCGCCCCGTACATTTGCGTTACCTTTCCGTAGAAAAGCGGCCTCCTTCAAGGATCCGTCACCGAATACCCGTTGCCATAACGCTACACCCTTCGCCTCCATCAGACTGGGTCAGGGACTTGCCTATCATTGCCCGAGTTGCTATGATAGACTCACCCTTAAGAACGTGTGCCGTGCCCGGCACACAACAAAGGTAATGAAGCCGACCGCCCGGGTAGGTGCAAGTGGATTTGCCGTTATTTGGACGGCGGTTTATTACAACGTTCGGCAGGTAGTGCAGGCGAAACAGCATCTTGGTGAATGGTTACGACTGTCGGTTAAGATTCATCCTCGGATTTTGTGATTTTTGTCTCTTGCCGGTTACGGATTTCTTCCTAAATATTCCCTGACGGTGTCATGCAGACAGGAATCATAGAAGAGAAAATACGCGGCGTTGTTGAGCGTATTACCTATCATAATCCTGATAATGGCTGGTCGGTTCTCAAGTTCACTCCTTTTGGCGGCCATGGGGAACTGGTTACGGTCACCGTCCATCAGATGCAGGTCTTTGCCGGCGCCACCATGGAGTTTACCGGTTGCTGGACCGTTCATCCACGTTTCGGCAGGCAGTTTAAGGCTAACCGCGCCGTTGAGCTCAGGCCTGCAGACGCCGGTGCGCTGGAAAAATATTTAGGTTCCGGCCTGATCAAGGGGGTCGGTCCAAAAACCGCCCGCAAGATTGTCCGATATTTCGGCGGAGAAACCCTTGATGTCTTTGAGAATGATATAGATCGACTCACCGAAGTTTCCGGAATAGCAAAAAAGAAACTTGCATCAATAAAAACTGCCTGGACGGAACATCGGGCTGTCCGTGAAGTCATGATGTTTCTCCAGTCCCATGGCATTTCCACCCTGTTTGCCGTTCGTATCTATAAAAAATATGGCGATGAGGCCGTTGGCATCGTCAGTGAAAATCCCTACCGACTGGCAGCGGATTTCTATGGTATCGGATTTTTTTCTGCTGATAAAATCGCCCTGTCGCTGGGCTTTGCTGAAAATTCTCCCCTGCGGGTTCGGGCTGCCGTCCGGCATATTCTCTCCGCCGGTCGTGAACAGGGCCATTGCTACCTCACCTGTGAACAGGTACACCAGGGTGTACAGGAATTGCTGCGCTTTGATCCCGGTAGTGATCTGGAACAGCTTCTTGAGCAGATGAACGAAACCAGAGAACTCCGTGTTCGCACTCTTTGTAAAGACGATCGTGAAATACGTTGTTTTTATGCCCGCAGTCTCTATTACGAGGAACAATATGTGGCCGATCGTCTCGGTGGTCTTTGCAGGCGGATCCCTGTCGATACAGCGCGGATACAGTCCTGGCTCAGACGTTATTTTCAGCACGGGAAGCTGACGCTTTCACAGGAGCAGTTGCGTGCGGTGACGGGCATTGCCGGTGAACAATGTTCCGTACTGACCGGGGGGCCGGGTTGCGGCAAGACAACGACCACCAGAACACTGGTGGCGTTACTGCGGGCCATGGGAAAAAAGATTCTGCTTGCGGCCCCGACGGGCAGGGCGGCCCAGCGGATGAGCGAGGTCATCGGGCTGGAGGCGGCAACCATCCATCGTCTGCTCGAATATCAGGGACATGCTTTTAAACGCAACGAGGAAAATCCCCTGCCTGCGGATATCCTGATCATGGACGAATGTTCCATGCTTGATATCAGCCTGGCGGCTGCAGTCCTCAAGGCGGTCGGACCCGGGACAGCCGTTCTTTTCATCGGTGATGCCGATCAGTTGCCGTCGGTGGGACCGGGGAATGTCCTGCGTGATATAATCAAATCAGGCGCTATCCCCTGTTTCCGGCTGACCGAAGTGTTTCGGCAGGCCGGAGAATCACAGATCATTGCCGCTGCCCATCAAATTAACCGGGGGCGCGTCCCGCGAATCGGCTCCCCGTTTCGTCGACCGGACCTTTGGCAACAGAGTGATTGCCTGTTTATTGACGCCGAGGAGGCAACCGGCCGCCAGCTCCAGGTCATTAACCGCATTAAGCGCTATTATCGCACGGAAAAAGAGCGTGAGTATGCCGTTGCTTGCGACCTCTTTGGTGAACAGGGGATCAGTAACTACGGTGGAGATGGTCTGCAGCTGCCGGAACAGTTTGCCCACGTCGATCCCCGGGCGGTTATCAGCGCCGACGGGGCGGCGGAAGAACTTAAAGCGGTGTTGAAAAAAGTACACCCCTGGTCAGCCCTTTATTACGGTCTGCGGGCAACCGATGTCCTCAGGGAGCTGTACTGTACCTGGGTGCCCAGATATTTTCCCGGTGCTGAGATCCAGGTGCTCTCACCTATGATACGCGGCAGCTTAG
>JALSNT010000099.1 GCA_026986885.1 Desulfobulbaceae bacterium | reverse complement strand
AGGGAATAGGTTGGGGTAACCTGCCGGAGCCGGAGCAGATACAGAATGCTGCTTCGACTCCGGGAAGCACTTATTTGCTGTGCATGCTGCTCATTTTGTCCATCATTTTGCTGCGCAGTTCAAGCATTTCCTTTTCAATTTTTGCCAGCTCCTGGGGCGTGGTTGCCGGATTCCGCATGGCTTCCATATAGGAAAAACGTTTTTCCATCATCTGCCTGCGCAGATCAGTGGTCTGGTCCATGAACTGCTGTCGCTGCTCCGGAGACATCTTTTGCATCATCATGCCTCCGCCCATCATGCCCATCATGCCGTTGCAGCCCATACCCATCATGCCTTTGCCATGATGCATGCCCATCATACCCGGCCCCATCATCTTGCCGTTCATCATTCGACCGTTCATCATACCCGGCCCCATCATCTGCCTGTTTGTCATTTGACCATTCATCCTGGTATTGTTTTGAGCCTGTGACGTGGTTGTTCCTGTCTGGGCAAGAGCTGTGCCGGCGATGAGTCCCACTGTCAGGATTGAAGCAATAAGTTGTGTTTTCATAGATTTTTTCATTGGAATATCTCCTTGTGATTATTTGTCAGCCAGACACCATGCCTGCCTGTTGTGTTTTTTTGTTTATTGTTCTTCCATGGGTTGAATGGTTGCTGAATTCAGGTGTAAATGTTCTCCACAATGGGGACAAAACTGCCAGCCGGTTTCTACAATCCGGTTGCATCCGGGACAATGACTTTTCAGGCCATGGCCGCATTCGGGACAGCGCAGGTAGGCCTCCTCCACCTCGCAGTTGCACCCCGGGCATTGTTTTTTTCTGTTGTTTCTTCCCCGAAAGAGGAGAATTACAACCGTAACGGCCAGGAGGGTAAAAATCAGCAGCCAGAAAAAGGAGCTGTGATAAAAATACCGGCCATGCCATGTATATCCCCAGGAACAATACATAGTGTCTATCTCAGGTAATCGCCGTCAGGCTCCATGGAGCCTGAGCTTTGTTGAAAGTGGATACTCGGTCCTGCCTGGTTTTGCTCCATGGCGTTGTAATAATGGTGCATGCCGTAATGGCTGCAACCGGTAAGCATCAGAGTCGCTGTCAGGATAAGGAAAAAAAGTCCGGTTTTCATTGGTTGTCTCCCTTGGGATAGTGTTGTGCTCGAATGGGTCGCAGCCCATGAATGGTTTTGTCTGTTCTCGTGATTTATGCAATTACTTCAAACTGCCCCATCATGCCGTCGTCCTCATGTTCCAGGAGGTGACAGTGATACATATATACTCCGGTGTAATCATGAAACCGGCTGATTATCCGTACGGTTTCACCCGGCATAATCAGAACCGTGTCTTTGCGTCCCCGTTCGTGAGGCGGTGGCGCATTGCCGTTTCTGGACAGGATTTGAAACTGTACATCATGCAGATGCATGGAATGGGGCATTGACATCATCATGGCGGAACGGTTGGTGATTTCCCAGATTTCGGTGCTGCCCAACTTGACTTGTTCGTCAATTCTATTGATGTCCATTTTTTTGCCGTTGATGGTGAGTCTTCTTCCCATCATGCCCATTCCCATCCGGCCGCCACCCATGGCCATGGTCTCCATGGTGAATTCACGGACGCCGCTTGCCTCGGATTCAGGGATTCTATCCAGGGTACGCAAATGACCAGGTACCCGTGCCGATTTTGTCGTGCCGACATCGGTGGTGATGCGCATGGCCGTAAAGCTGCCGCCTTTCATCTGCTCAACCAGCAGTGAGCTTCCGCCTTTTGCAAAGTCGACCAGGATTTCCGCACGTTCTCCGGCAGACAGGACAATGGAATTCATGGCCGCAGGCGCTTCCAGAAAACCACCGTCCGAGGCAATGACATGAAAGATGCGCCGGTCGCCGAAACCAATCCTGTAAATAGACGAGTTGGAACCGTTGAGCAGGCGCAATCGCACCAGACGGCCGGGAACCTTGAGAGTCGGTTGTATGACGCCGTTGACCAGCAGGTAATTACCGATGACACCGTTCATCACATCGTGCATGTTCTGCACATAGGCAAACCGGCCATCGCGGAAAAAGCGCCGGTCCTGGATAACAAGGGGGATGTCGTCTTTACCGTAGGTTTTTGGAATATCCAACTGGTCGGATACTTCGTCTTCGATATAGACCAGACCGGCCAGCCCGTGATAGACCTGTTCTCCGGTGAGGCCCATGGCATGGGGGTGATACCAGAGGGTGGCGGCCTGCTGCTTGATGGTGAACTCCGGCGACCAGGTTGTTCCGGGCGCAATCGGCTGGCGGGGACCGCCGTCCCATTTGGCCGGCAAATGCATGCCATGCCAGTGCAGGGTGGTTACCTGTGACAGATTATTTTTGACCGCTATTTTAAAACGCTGACCATTTCTTACCCTGATGGTCGGTCCCAGGAAGTTGCCGTTATAGCCAAGCGTTGCCGTTGGTTTTCCAGGGAAAAATTCCTTGCTTCCCCGGTTGACCTCCATGGCAAAACGGGCGCTGCCTGTGCCGGTATCCAGATTTTTCAACAATGGTGGCACAGGAAGAGGTGTTGTAAAATCATCTGCCCGGGCAGTGGAGATGAATCCGCTTTTGTCCAGCAGGGACAGTCCGGTAGAGCCGATTCCGGCCAGAGTCAGGGCTGCCAGCCCGCTTTTAAGTACAGTTCGTCGTTTCATGGGTGTTTCCTGATTTTGTCCGAAAATCCCTCTCAGGGACACGAACCTGACCATGCCGGAGTGAGGGATTTTCATGTGTTTGTTGTGGCCGGCCAATCTGGTCCAGCCATGCTGGTTTATATCAGTTCCGTTTTCAACCGCTGATACTCATCTTCGTTGATCTCTCCACGGGCAAGACGATCTTTCAACGTATCAAGACGGGATGTTGGATTTCTCCTGCTTCCTGAGAATAAAAATTGAAAAAACCGGACCGCCAGATAGATGATCAAGCCCCAGAACAACAGGGTTATTATCCAGCCGACAGGACCCGGGAAAAATATTCCGGGACCACAGATCCAGCTGGTACCATGCCCAAACCCTGAACCAAATCCACCGTGCATCATTGTATATTCCTCCTGGCTGAAAAAATGGTGTATTGTTTATCGTTGTTCTTAATAAAGCAGGGACCATGCCTGTTTTTTTTAAAAGTATGCTGTTGGGAATAACTTGTTGAATAAATAGATAAATTATTGTGAAGTTATTATGAATGACTTGCTGCAGTATGAAAAGGTGTCCTGTTCCTGGACAGGATAGGGAGGAGGATGCATGGCAATTGCCTCAATTTCAGGCAGGGAAAGATTCTGCGTTGCAGCAGACCGCTTGTGTAATATGCCGGTTAAAAAAGCGCCTTGGCAATAAGTTTTAGCGGCACGGATTTTACAAAGCGACCCGCTTTGTTTTGATAGACACGTCAGCCCATACCGTAATTGGTTTGTTCTCCGACGGCTGGTTCAATGTCAATGCCATTTACCCGGACCGTTGGTGATCCCGGGAATTTTTTTTGTGCGGCCTGCTCCGGGGTTGTAATCACTGTTTCCCGTATATTAACGTCTCGAAGTCCATGCTCCGCCAGCAGGGCAACAACTTTGTCCTTTGTCGGCTGTGCAGATGAACAGCCGGTAACGGTAAGTATTTCTACGGTTGTCTGTTTGCTGTTCTGTTTGCAGCTCTTGTGTGTTTTCATCATGTTGTCACTCAGTTACGCTGCTCCCGCAGCTGCTGTTCAATTCGATGGTTCAGGTCGATCAGTTTTTTGTAGGTTCTGTCCGAGGGATCAGTGTTTTGAAGAAATGCTGTCTCCTGGATCAGTTTAAGCACGAATTCGTTTTTTTCGGCCTGATTGATGATGCCGACCATTATGGAGAGTGTCTTACGGAATCGATGCATGGAGGTTAACCTCGTCGGTATCGCTCAACCGTCTGCAGGTATATTCCCATAAATAACCGGAAGAACCAGCAGGCAGAGCGGGTGGTTGTCACCATGCCGCCGACCATGGGGGCGGCGATACGCTGCATGACCTGGGAACCGGTTCCCGGGCCAAAGAGCAGGACAGCGTTAACCCGCATATTTCGTAAAGGTCATAGCGAAACGCCTGAAAGTGTTGGAGATGCGATGATTCGTGCAGTAAATCGCGGCCGGCGCGGTTTACCGTAGTTCTGTCATACTACGGGTAGCTTAAGTATGGATGCAGTTAATCCCGCAAACCCATTGTACCTGTTGCTTGCAAGTACGATCGAATGTCGAATATCGAACCGCATATTGTAGGTCTGGTTGAGTGCAGCGAAACCGGACATTGATGGCGGCGGCTGAGTGTACGCTTTTGTTGCACTCAAGCAGACCAACGCCGGGGAAATTGTATTCCGCCGTCCCGATTGAAGTTGTGAAAAACAGAACAGGTGTGGGTTAAAGGCCGTACTCCTTGATTTTGTTCAAGAGGGTCTGGCGGGCGATGCCGAGGAGCCTGGCGGCCTGCGATTTGTTGCCACTGGTTTGTTCCAGGGTTGTTCGGATTGCCTCTCGCTCCATGTCCTTTAAGGTCAGTCCGCCGGAGGCCGGTAGTGTTCCTCCT
>JALSNT010000098.1 GCA_026986885.1 Desulfobulbaceae bacterium | reverse complement strand
GCCATCAAAAACAATGCGCTACTGCTCACCCCTGCTGGCGGCCCTGATGATGCTGATCAGTGGACTCATAATTTTCACCATCCTCGGCAAAGACCCGGTGCAGGCCTTTCACGCCTTTTTCATCCAGCCGGTCAGTGATTTCTACGGCATCGGCGAGCTCTTTATCAAGGCAGCTCCCCTGATGCTGATCGGCACCGGTCTGGCTATCGGCTTTCGGGCCAGTATCTGGAATATCGGCGCCGAAGGCCAGATGGCCCTGGGCGCAATTTTCGGAGGGTATATCGCCATTGTATTTCACGACAGCAACAGCCATCTGATTCTGCCGGCAATGATTATTGCCGGGGCCGTCGGCGGTATCCTCTGGGCGGCCATTCCGGCCCTGCTGAAAACGGTCTTTCACGCCAATGAAATCCTGGTCTCCCTGATGCTCAACTATGTGGCCCTGCTGCTGCTGGAATTTCTGGTACACGGCCCCTTGCGGGACCCGGGCGGTTACGGATTTCCCCAGTCGGTTCTCTTTTCCGACTCAGCACTGCTGCCGATCCTGATCGAGGGAACCAGACTCCACCTTGGGGTACTCATCTCGATGGTCGGCGTTGCCGTCGGCTGGGTCTTTCTGGAAAAGAGTTTTACCGGCTACCAGATTCAGGTCGCCGGCCTGGCCGAAAAAGCGGCCGCCTATGCGGGCTTTAAATACAACAAACTGATCTGGATCGGTATGCTGGCCGGCGGCATCACAGCGGGAATTGCCGGCGTACTGGAGATTTCCGGGCCCATCGGCCAGTTGCTGCCCTCCATATCTCCCGGCTACGGTTACGCCGCCATCATCGTTGCCTTTGTCGGCAGGCTGCATCCGGGCGGCATCTTTCTCTCCAGCCTGCTGATGGCGCTGCTCTATCTTGGCGGGGAATCAGGCCAGATGAACCTGGACCTGCCCTCGGCAGTCACCGGTATTTTCCAGGGACTGCTGCTCTTTTATCTGTTAGCCGCTGATTTTCTCATCAACTATCGGCTCCGCCTTACCGGAAATCATAGGGAGGTGAAATAATGGATTTTGATATAGTCATAAAAATCCTGGTTGCCGCAGTTGCCGCCGGCACTCCCTTTGTCTACGCCGCCCTTGGCGAGCTGGTTACCGAAAAATCAGGGGTGTTGAACCTGGGTGTTGAAGGCATGATGCTGATCGGCGCGGTCACCGGTTTCATCGCCATGGCCAAGACCTCAAGCCTGTTGTTGGCCGTTATCTGCGGCATGGGCGCCGGAGCGCTGCTGGCGGCAATCTTTGCTGTTCTCACCCTGACGCTGATGGCCAACCAGGTAGCAGCCGGTCTGGCCTTGACCATTTTCGGCATCGGGCTCAGCGCCTTTGCAGGGCTTGACTACACCAGTGTCGCCCTGCCGGGAATCGCCAAGCTGCATATTCCCCTGCTCAGTACCATTCCGGTCGTCGGCAAACTTTTCTTTTCCTATGACATCCTGGTGTACGGCTCCCTTGTTCTCTTTATAGCTGTCTCCTGGTTCCTTTACAAAACCAGGGCCGGGCTTGTGTTGCGCGGTATCGGCGAAGCACCGAAATCAGCGCACGCCCTGGGATATAACGTGATAGGAATCCGCTATTTAGCCGTCCTGTTCGGCGGTGCCATGGCAGGGCTGGGCGGCGTCTATCTATCAGTTGCCTATACCCCGGTCTGGGTAGAGGATATGGTGGCGGGCCGGGGCTGGGTATCGCTGGCCCTGGTCGTCTTTGCCACCTGGCGTCCGGCCCGGGTACTGGCAGGCGCCTATCTGTTCGGTGCTATTACCATTGCCCAGTTTCACGTCCAGGGCATGGGTATCGATATCCCCTCACAACTACTGTCCATGCTCCCCTATATCGCCACTATCATTGTCCTGGTCTTTATCTCACGAAACCTGCAGACAATACGCTTAAATTCACCGGCCTCGCTTGGTATAACCTATCACCCTGATAATCAATAACCTGTTGGTTTAATCTTAAAAAAGGAGGAACAATGATGAAAATCGGAAGACATGCCCTAACCCTTGGTATTCTGTTAGCCTGTATTACAGGCTTTGCCCTGTCGGCGCCGGCAGCGGAAAAACTGAAAGTCGGTTTTGTCTATATCAGTCCCATCGGCGATGCCGGCTGGACCTATCAGCACAATCAGGGACGACTGGCAATGGAAAAAAATCTCGGCGATAAAATAGAGACCAAATACATTGAAAAAGTCCCGGAAGGGCCGGAGGCGGAACGGGTAATCAGAAATCTGGCCAAAAGCGGATATGACCTGATATTCACCACCTCATTCGGTTACATGAACCCGACCCTGAAAGTGGCCAAAATGTTTCCGAAAAAATATTTTGAGCACTGCACCGGCTATAAAACAGCTAAAAACGTCGGCACCTATATGTGCCGCTATTATCAGGGACGTTACCTGGCCGGTATCATCGCCGGTAAGATGACCAAATCCAATACGCTCGGTTATGTCGCCGCCTTCCCCATTCCCGAAGTTATCCGGGGTATCAATGCCTATACCCTGGGCGCCCAGTCCGTCAACCCGGCCATCAAGGTCAAGGTGATCTGGGTCAACTCCTGGTTTGATCCGGGCAAGGAACGTGAAGCGGCAGAGGCAATGATCGCCCAGGGCGCCGATGTCATCACCCACCATACCGATTCAACGGCACCGGTACTGACCGCCGAGGAAAAAGGCGTCTACGCCATTGCCTATCATTCCGACATGTCCAAGTACGGACCCAAAGCCCAACTCACGGCCGTTACCCATAACTACGGTAAATTCTATACCAAGGTCGCCCAATCCGTGCTTGACCATACCTGGAAACCGGAAGCGGTCTGGAGCGGTATCAAGGAAGGTTCCATCAGGCTGGCGCCGATCAATCCCGTTGTCCCCAAGGATGTTGTCGCCCTGGTGAAAAAGACGGAACAAGGCATCGCCGACGGCTCGTTTAAACCCTTTCACGGCCCGATAAAAAACCAGGCGGGCAAACTGGTGGTCGCCGCCGGAAAAGCTCTGACCGATAAAGACCTGCTCGCCATGAACTATTATGTCGAGGGTGTCCAGGGCAGTATCCCCAAATAGTCCGACCCGATGAGAAATCCTAACCCGGATAAACCGGAAAATTCGAAACAATATCAAATAACCCTAAGACAAATGATTAAAATGGTTCCAATGCAGGGCACTATGGATTGTCCTTGTTTATGTCATTGAAACATTTGAATTTGGAATTTGTTTCGGATTTCGATATTTGGATTTTGAGTTTATTTTCTGCCACAAAAAAACACGTAAATAATTGTTAAGATACTATTAATCATATCTGAATTGAGGTCTTATGAATAACTGAAGCCATGGACTAATAACGGCCCATGGCTCCACCTGCTCAACGGTTCACTTGAAAACGAACAACATACAATTAATTATTCGGCTTCTTATTCCCCTGGGCGCCGTCCTGCTGGCCCTTATGATCGGGGCCATCATGCTGCTCTCCCTGGGAGCTGACCCGCTCAGCGGTTATGCGACCATGTTCCGGGCTGCATTCGGCAGCCTGGATGGATTTTCCCAGACAGCGGTCAAATCAATTCCGCTTTTACTGGTCGGCGTCGGTATCTGCATTGCCTTTCGGGCCAATGTCATCAATATCGGCGGCGAGGGCCAGATGGTCATGGGCGCCCTGCTGGCGACCACCATCGCCCTTACCTTTCCCGATTTGCCGGCGCCTTTACTTATTCCCCTGGTTCTCATAGCGGGCGCTGCCGGCGGCGCATTCTGGGGAGCTATCGCCGGGGCGCTCAAGGCCTGGTTTAACGTCAGCGAAATCCTCTCCACCATCATGCTCAACATCGTTGCCGTCCAGTTCATGAATTTTCTCCTGCGCGGGCCCATGATCGACGCGGCCGAGGCAGCGCAAGGCGTCCGCATTCCCCAGACCGTGCGTCTGTCGCCGAATGCCGATCTGCCGATACTGATAGAGGGGATGCGCATGCATCTTGGAGTTGTCATTGCCCTGCTGGTGGCAGTCGGCGCCTATTTCCTGCTCTGGCGGACTTCCATGGGCTATCGACTGCGGGCGGTCGGTTATAATCCCGATGCATCGCGATATGCCGGCATTTCCGTGCCGAAAAACGTTACCGCCGCCCTGGCCTTCTCCGGCGCCATGGCCGGTATCGCCGGGGCCGTCCTGGTATTCGGCTCTGAATCGCACCGAATGGTGACCGACGGCAGCTCCACCGGATTCACCGGCAGCGCCGGTTTTAACGGCATCGTTGTTGCCCTGCTGGCCGGTCTGCATCCGCTGTGGTCCATCCCGTCTGCCCTGTTGTTCGGCGGCATGCTGGTCGGCGCCAATGCCCTGCAGCGGGCGGCCCAGGTACCCTCGGCCCTGATCATCGCTTTAAACGGGCTGATTGTCGTTTTTGTGGTCAGCTCCGAATATTTCAGACAGCGCATGCAGCCGACAATCAGGGTCGATACGGAAGAAAAACCAGCAGAGGAGGCGGGAGGGAACAATGACTGATTCATTTGCCGTGCTGATTATTGTTTCCACCAT
>JALSNT010000097.1 GCA_026986885.1 Desulfobulbaceae bacterium | reverse complement strand
TTTGGGGTTATCCCGGTGGCCTCGTCCCGTAACATGAGTGATTCCTTCGGACCACTGGTCAATCATCTACAGAAACAACTGGGAATCAAGGTAAATTTCCAGGTGGCCGGTGACTACGCCGGGGTTATCGTCGCCATGCAGCACAAGCATGTGGATGTTGCCTACTTTGGACCTAAATCATATTGCGAGGCGGCCAAACGTTCCGGCGCCGAGGCCGTGGCCATTGAAGTCGGCCAGGACGGCACTGCCGGCTATTACGGCTATATCATCACCAAAAAGGGCAGCGGCTTAAAAGATCTGGCCTCGCTCAAGGGCAAGACCTGGGCCTTTACCGATCCCAACTCCACCTCCGGCACCCTGGTACCCACCGTCTATTTCAGCGAACAGGGAATCGATCCCCAGAAATATTTTTCCAAGGTTATCTACTCCGGCAGTCACGAGGCGTCTATCCTGGCAGTGAAATCGGGCAAGGTGGACGGTGCCTCAACCAATAACCTGGATTTTTCACGCGGACTCGGCAGCCAGTGGCAAAAAGGGGATTTCAATATCATCTGGAAATCCAAGCTGATTCCGGCCTCTCCCATTGCCGTGCGCAAGGACCTGCCCGTATCCCTTAAAACCGCGATCAAAAACGCTTTTGTCTCCTTCAAGGACAAAGATGGTCTGGAGAAGCTGAAAATTTCCGGCTACATCCCCGGCAACGATGCCATGTACGACGGGGTGCGCAAACTGATCGCTTTAAAAAAGCAGTTGCAAAAGAAGAACAAATAACCTGACCCGAGGATATTTTACAAGCGATCTGCCGCAGATAAGCGCGGACTTCGACGCATTAAAGTCTCGTCAAAAGCCATTTGCTCCGTCATTCCCGCGAAGGCGGGAATCCAGTATTTGCAATGAGTTATGGATTCCCGCCTTCGCGGGAATGACGGGATTACGAGTAATCAGAGCTTTTACGAGTCCATCACGCATGAAAACACCAAATATCCGGACTAACCATTTTGCATGGCGTGTTCCCGACCATTTCATGTTAGGGAACACGCTTGCGCTGGAGCCCCCCCGACATGTCTGCAATACCGGTTCAGCAAACCATCAAGCCTGATAAAATCAGGCGCCTGCAAAAAACGACCTCCCCTTTTCGGCCGAAAATCATCTCCCTGGTTATTCTGTTTGCCGTCCTGTTCATCACCAGCTGGCACAATACGGAGATGAGTTTTTCATCTCTCTGGGCAGGGATGGGCTCCATGCGCGATTATCTGGCCGGCAACCCCGATATAGCCGGTTCCAGTTTCTTCACCCCGACCCTGAACCCTCACGATATCAGAGTATACGGTCTGGCCATGCTGGAAACTGTTGAGATGGCCTTCTGCGCCCTGGTACTCTCCGTGCTGCTGGCCGTGCCCATGTCGCTGTGCGCCTCCCGCAACATCATGCTGATCCTCTTTCCCGGCACCAAAATGACGGTCAAAATAATCCGGGGCGGGATTTATTACGGAACCGTTCTGTTTGCCAATGTCTTTCGGTCAATCAATGAGATTGTCTGGGCATTGCTCTTTGTCTCCGCCGTCGGCCTGGGGCCGATGGCCGGTATTCTGGCGCTTGCCGTCCATACATCAGGCGTCCTCTGCAAACTGCTGGCCGAGGGCAATGAGGCCATTGATCCTGGACCGGTCGAGGCCTTGAGCGCCACCGGCGCCGGTTTTCTCAAAATCATCAGCTTTGCCGTGGTTCCGCAGACCATGCCCCATTTTATCTCCATGACCCTGTATCGGTTTGAATCAGATGTCCGCTCCGCCTCCATCCTTGGTTTTGTCGGTGCCGGTGGCATTGGTTTCTATCTGTTTGACAAGGTACGGTCTTTTGAAAACGGCGATGTCACAACCATCATCATTATCATTGTCATTGCGGTCTGGCTGATCGACAAATGCAGCGCCGTTATCCGTAAAAAATTTATCTGACCATGAATAACTCACCTGCACGAGAAGATCTCAACGATGTTCTGCAACATGCCGATAACAGGGAACTGCACGCCCTTGCGACCATGATACGAGCCGTTGCCGAGGTGCGGATCCTGCAGCACCCCACCAGCCAGACCCTGCTGTTACCGGTACACGATCCCATAAGCGGTAGCAGTTTTTACGGCGGTGAGATACTGGCAACAGCAGCGGTTGTCGAGGTTGCGGGAAAAAATGGTTGGGCCATGGTCATGGACGACAAAGCCGAACTCGCCCTCGACATTGCCACCGTGGATGGCTCCTGGGCCGCCGGCCTTTATCGTGAAGAGATCACTGCCCTGGCATTGAAAACAGTTGCCCAATGTACCCGAAGGCAACAGGAAAATGGCAGTCGCACAGCGGCTACCAAAGTGAAATTTGACCAGATGGCAGGGAGTTGATTGCCATGCAGCACAATACAATGCAACAGATAAACCGGCGAAATTTCCGAGTCTGCCTGCATGCCCTCTCCCGTCCCGGAAGCCCCGGAAAGCTGGCCGATATACTTGAAAATCCGTTGATCACCATGGCCTATTGTCTCCTGTACTCCGAAGTGAGCAGTTTTTTCAGCGCTGAAATCGACCAGACCCGGATTCGGGCCATCAGCGGCTCTTCGGCGGCCTCTCCGCACGAGGCGGATTACCTTTTTATCAGCGGAGCGGACGGGGATATACTCAAACAGGCAAAAACCGGCAGCCAGGTGAATCCCGATCATTCCGCAACCCTGTTTTTTCACATTGCTCCGGCAGCGGATCTCCATACCCGGGTAATTCTGAAGGGACCGGGCATTGACGGCACCCTGTCGACAACCCTGCCCCTTGAACCTGATTTTATTAAAATTTTAGGCCGTAAAAACAAGGCCTACCCCCTGGGAGTGGACTGTTTTTTTCTCACGGCAAACAGCACCATCACGGCCATTCCCCGAACAACCTCCATCGAGATTATCCCATGAGTTATGTTGCCGTCAAAGGAGGGGCCGATGCCATCCGCGCCTCCCGTTCACTGTATAAAGAGATGATAAACGGCAAATTTATCAGTCGGGATGCCGAACACGGCAACCATCTCTTTGCCCTGGACCGGATCATGGGAGAAGGCGCCCTCTATTCGGAAAAGCTGGCCATGGAGGCCCTCCGGAAAACAGGGTGTGATCTGCTTGAGGCTGCGTTTTATCTGCGGGCCCACCGCTCCACCTGCCAGCGGATCGGTAATTGTGAAATACTGCGGGCAGAAGAAATTAAAGTGATCCGCCGTATTTCCTCTGCCTTCAAGGATATTCCCGGCGGCCAGCTTCTCGGCCCGTCCAGTGATTACCTGGTCAAACTCTTTACCGATCACCCGGAAAAAACCGGGGATGCACAGGCCGCGGGCCGAATTCCCGAACGGATGGACAGCGGGCTGACGCCGTTGCGGCAGGCTGGAAAAATTCTGCAGCTGAACAATGAAGAAACCACCCCCTTTGATGTCACCCGCGCCACCCCGATGCCCCCTTATCCCCGTTCAGCCATCATGCAGGTGATGGCCCGTGGGGAAACAGGGGCAATGCTCGCCTTTGCCTACACCTCCATGCGCGGCTACGGCGATGTCCACCCGACTATTGGTGACCTGCGCATCGGCATGATTGATGTAACCTATCCCCATCCGTTTACCGGCAAGCCGGTACGGGTCGGCACCATCCGGGTCACGGCGGTGGAAAGCGTCGGCAGCTTCAAAAAAGATCCGGTTGACGGCAAATTGCGCCTGGCCACCGGTTTTGGCTTCTGTTTCGGCTTCAACGAAACAAAGGCAATTGCCATGTCCATCCTGGATCTTGCCCTTACCTGGCCCCATTACTCCATCGGCGCCGGAGGCCCGGCCACCAGTCCGGAAATGATCATCCACCACGTGGACGGTATCGAATCCATGGGCTTTACCAACCATTTCAAACTGCCCCACTATGTCACCTTCCAGGCCGACCTGAAAGTCTTTCAGGCAGCAGAGGAAAATCATGACTGAAACCACCTTTGCTTTTTTTGACGAAGACGCCAAAAAAGAAATCCGGCGCGCCCTGCTTAAAGCCGTTGCCCTGCCCGGATATATCGTTCCCTTTGCCTCCCGGGAGATGCCCGTTGCCCGTGGCTGGGGCACGGGCGGCCTGCAGATAACCTTGAGCATTATCCTGGAGACAGACACGCTTAAAGTCTATGACCAGGGCTGTGACGGCTCGGTTAATGCCGTCAATATCCGGGATTTTATCGTGGCCACCACCAATGTCGAAACCACGACGCACGCGCCGGATGCCTCTATTATCCAGACCCGGCACCGCATCCCGGAGCATCCCCTGTGTGATGATCAGATCCTGGTGTTGCAGGTGCCTTATCCGGAAATATTAACCACCGTGGAACCGGATACCAAACAGCAGAAAAACATGCACGCCCATCTTGAATATTCCCGGCTCTGGATGCTGCTTTATGAAGATACCGCCCTCTATGGTGACTCACGCATCTCCAACCGCTATCCGGTACAGGTGAATGATCATTACGTGATGGATCCGTCGCCCAT
Source organism: Desulfobulbaceae bacterium (assembly GCA_026986885.1). Next base: position 33 of record JALSNT010000097.1, on the reverse strand, counting down.
TCCCCGATATGACATTCCCAAACTGGATAACAA
>JALSNT010000096.1 GCA_026986885.1 Desulfobulbaceae bacterium | reverse complement strand
TGGCCTGAGCATTTCTTGGCTGGAAGTGACGCTCGACAGGACAGGTGCGTCTTTTTTCCACACAAAATGGCCGAGAGGGCGCCTCTATGGTCAACTACTCGCTGATCAGGCTTGAAAGACGCCTGGCTGACGCAGCACCACTTATCAAGTGATAAGTATTCCTGGTTTGCTTGATGGCAAATCGCCGTTTTTTGACAGACACCTGCTCACTTGCAAAGTTTTTCCCAATATAATATTATATAAAACTATATTGCAAGATAACAATTCTGGGCGCCATCGGAACATGCCGCTCTTCCTTCTTGGATACAGATTTTTATGGGACAGATAGTTGTACAGAATCTTTATAAAATTTTTGGAAACTCTCCGGAAGAAGCAATGGAACTGCTCGGACAGGGAGAGGACAAGGAGAGCATTCTCAAACAGACGGGTCGGACCATTGCCGTGCAGGATGCCAACTTTGTGGTGAACGACGGGGAGATCTTCGTGGTCATGGGGCTGTCCGGATCAGGCAAATCCACCCTGGTCCGGATGCTGAACCGTCTCATTGAACCTACAGCAGGTACGATCCTGGTGGACGGTACTGACATCGTCAAGATGAAGAGGGATGAACTGGTAAAATTCCGTCTGCACACCATGAGCATGGTCTTTCAGTCCTTTGCCCTCATGCCCCATCTCACTGTGCTGGAAAACACAGCATTCGGCCTGGATCTGGCTAAGGTTCCCACCGCTGAACGGGAGGAACGGGCCAGGAAGGCCCTGGACCAGGTGGGGCTTTCCGGCTGGGAGGACTCCTATCCGGAGCAGCTCAGCGGCGGAATGCAGCAGCGTGTCGGCCTTGCGCGGGCCCTGGCCATTGATCCAGATATTCTTCTCATGGACGAGGCCTTTTCCGCCCTGGACCCGCTCATTAGGACCGAGATGCAGGATGAGCTGCTCAGGCTGCAGAAACAGCACCAGCGGACCGTGGTCTTTATTTCCCATGACCTGGACGAGGCCCTGCGGGTGGGTGATAAAATTGCCATCATGGAGAGCGGACAGGTCGTACAGGTCGATACGCCGGATAGAATTCTGCAGAACCCGGCCAACGATTATGTGCAGGCATTTTTCCGCGGTGTCGACCCGACCAGTGTCATTTCGGCAGGAGACATTGTCCGGGATACGCAGCTGACCATCATCAAATCACGGGTCGGCAGTTTGCGGGCGGCGCATGAGCTGTTGAGCGGCCAAGACCGCGATTACGGTTATGTGTTGGATGTGGATCACAAATTTCTTGGCGTGATATCGGCCGACAAGATCAGGGGACTGCTTGAATCCGGAGCAGCGGACAATCCCATCGACCAGGGATTCATACCCGATGTCTTCCCGGCCTGTCTTGATGATTCCATGCAGGACATTCTCCCTCAAGTGGCATCCCGCCCATACCCCGTTCCGGTTGTTGATGAACAGGGCATCTACAAGGGAGTGGTATCGAAAAACCGCTTCCTCCGGACCCTGTGCCGGGCCGAGCACGAAGAAGCCTGCAACTGAACCTGAACCGACAATACTCCATGTTTGAAGATAAAGTCATTCCGCTTGACAGCTGGGTCTCGGAGTCTGTTGACTGGCTGGTCATGAACTACCGCGATTTTTTTCAGGCCATAAAGTGGCCCATAGAACAGACTCTCAATGGACTCGATACCGGGCTCAATACCCTGCATCCACTGATCACTATCGGGATAGTTGCCCTGATTGCCTACCGGATGGCAGGAAAAAAACTGGCGTTTTTTTCAGCCACCACCCTAGTGCTCATCGGGTTGCTCGGGCTGTGGGAAGACACCATGACCACCCTTGCCATGGTCCTTTCCTCGGTGGCTTTCTGTGCCCTGGTGGGTATCCCGATCGGCATACTGGCTGGCAGCAACGACCGGTTCGAGGCTGCTCTGCGGCCGGTACTCGACGCCATGCAGACCACCCCGGCCTTTGTCTACCTGGTGCCCATTGTCATGCTGTTTTCCGTAGGCAATGTCGCCGGAGTGCTGGCCACCATTGTCTTCGCTCTGCCGCCCATTATCCGGCTGACCAGCCTGGGTATTCGCCAGGTACATCCGGAACTGGTGGAGGCTGCCCAGGCATTCGGCGCGACCAGGTGGCAGGTGTTGCGCAGGGTGCAGATTCCGCTCGCCTTACCCACGATCATGGCCGGACTTAACCAGACCATTATGATGGCCCTGTCCATGGTGGTCATTGCCGCCCTTATCGGCGCGGGCGGTCTGGGATCACCGGTCATTCTCGGCCTGAATACCCTGGATATCGGCCAGGCCGTAACCGGTGGCCTGGGCATTGTCCTGATCGCCATTATTCTGGATCGAATAACGCAATCCATGGCTCGAAAATAATTTTTCAAGCCATTTATTTTTCTACGCAAAGGAGGAAGTTGTGAAAGGAGTCAAAGGAGTACTTGGTGCACTGTGCCTGAGCTTGGTGTTTTCTGCGGGATCTGTCCTGGCATCACCTGAATTGCCTGGCAAGGGCGTGACCGTCAAGCCGGCCCGGGCTACATGGAATACCGGCTTTTTCCAGGAGGCCCTGGTACGGCGCGGTCTGGAAGCCCTTGGCTACAAGGTGAAAAAACCAAAAGATCTGCAGAACGCAATTTTTTACAAGTCCGTAGCACTCGGTGATGTGGATTACTGGACCAACGGCTGGTTTCCCAACCACGACAGCCAGCTGCCCAAGGGTTTTTACGACAAGGCGGACAAGTACGGCTATGTGGTCAAGGCAGGCGGTCTGCAGGGGTATCTTGTATCCAAGCGGGACGTAGAGAAATATAATATTAAGTCTCTGGATGACTTCAAACGCGATGAAGTCAAAAAGGCCTTTGATAAAAACGGCGATGGCAAGGCGGATCTGACCGCCTGTCCACCAGGCTGGGGCTGTGAAAATGTGATCAGCTACCATATGAAGGTGTATGACCTGGAAAACGACATCAACCCTGTAAAGGCGTCCTACGAAGCAGGCATGGCCTCGGCCCTGGCCAGCTACAAGAGCGGCGAGCCGATTTTTTTCTATACCTGGGCGCCCAACTGGACCATCTTCAAATTGAAACCGGGTAAGGATGTCATGTGGATCAATGTGCCGAAGATTATTCCCAAGGAGTCCCAAAAAGCCGGCATGGATCGCATGACAGTATCCGGTATCGAGGGCGCAGTGACCGATCCCATCAAACTGGGCTTTGTGGTTTCGGATATCCGCATCGTGGCCAACAAGAAATTTGCCGAGGAAAATCCAGCAGCCCGTAAATTTTTTGAAGTGTTCACCCTGCCGCTTAGTGACATCAACGAGCAGAATACCAGGATGTACGAAGGAGAAAAATCCCAGAAAGACATCGAGCGACATGTGGATGAATGGATAGCCAAAAACGGCGACAAATGGAATTCATGGCTTAACGAGGCCAGAGCCGCAGCCAAATAAAATCCTTGCCGTAACGTACCAGCAAAGTGAAAAAGTCCCTGGTTTTTAAAAAATCAGGGGCTTTTTTGTCGGCACCGGAGCGCCATTTCCCTTCTTGTTGAACAGGAAAAAAATCAGCATATTACCCGAAACCACAAGATAGTATTTGACAGCTCTACAGTATGCTTATAAAGCATGATGTAAATTTTGAAATAATTAGTGCGGAACTGTTTAAAAATCCAAGCGACGAAATTTTGTCTATGAACCGGCGTCAGGAATACATGCAGAATATAACCAAACAGTTACGGGTCGTGTTCCGCGCTGTTCGGGCCCATTCAAAAATTGTCGAGCGGCAGTGCGGCCTCAGCAGTGCCAAGCTGTGGATGATGTGGGAACTTTTTGCGACACCCGGACTCAAGGTTTCCGAACTTGCAAGGGCCTTAACCATTCACCCCTCGACCTGCAGCAACATGCTCGATCAGCTGGAAGACAGGGGGTTTATCCGTCGGGACAGAAGTAAAATCGATCAACGGGCAGTGCATTTATACCTGACCGAAGAAGGTGCCAAAGTGCTGGCCAAAGCCCCACGACCCGCCCAGGGCACACTCTCTGATGCGCTTGAACACCTCAGCGATGAAAATTTGATGCATTTGGAAGAAGGACTTAGCAGACTCATTGATGCAATGAAAATCAAAAATGAGAAGGATGGCCTAGTTCCAATACCTGGAGAATAACAACATGGATATCCATTTAAGCTGTAATACCGTGAATCAATAACGGCAACTAATTCATAAATTATATGACTAGAATTATGTCGGACTTTAGCTTAGCCTGCACTGTAATATGTTGTTTTTCAACAATTAAAGATTTTGCTTAACCATAGGCGACAAAAAATAAATTCTATGATATCAATAATATATTGAAAAAATTACTTGTGACTTCTCAAAAAGTGTGGGTAAGCTAGTGTCTGTCCAAAAACGGCGATTTGCCAGCTGTCAGCGGCGACCTGAAAATGTCTCATTTCGGGCGGTTTGAAAATGCATGAGTCGTTTTCTTCCTCATCTTCTTTCCCATCTTTTTAACTATCTCTTTTCTTCCCCCATTTTCTTCCTGTTTTTCTTTCCATCTTGCGCTCGTTGTGATG
>JALSNT010000095.1 GCA_026986885.1 Desulfobulbaceae bacterium | reverse complement strand
GAATTGAAACATAAAAAAATTAAGGAACTGGTTGCCCTTGCTGCCTCATTGAAAATTGAGGGCTACAGCACCATGCGTAAACAGGAACTCATCTTTGCTATTTTGAAGGCCCAGGCCAAGGAGGATGGGAAACTTAGAGGAAGCGGGGTGCTTGAAGTTCTGCAGGATGGATTTGGCTTTTTACGGGCTCCCGATTACAACTATCTGCCCGGGCCGGATGACATATATGTATCGCCGTCACAGATCCGCAGGTTGAATCTGCGTACCGGTGACACCATAGAAGGTGAAGTGCGGGCACCAAAGGATAATGAGCGGTATTTTGCTCTCCTCAAGGTAGATTCCATTAATTTTGAACCGCCATCCGCAGCCAAAAATAAAACAGCCTTTGTCAACTTGACGCCGCTGTATCCCGAGGAAAAGATTAACCTGGAAGTGGAAGCAGATAACTTTTCCATGCGGGTACTCAACATTGCCGCCCCGCTCGGCAAGGGGCAACGTGGTCTTATCGTGGCACCACCGAGGACTGGAAAAACGGTTCTTATGCAGAAAATTGCCAATTCCATAGTTCATAATCACAAGGAAATAAAGCTTATTGTCCTGTTGATTGATGAACGACCGGAAGAGGTCACCGACATGAAACGTAATGTCGATGCCGAGGTCGTCAGTTCCACCTTTGATGAGCCGCCGCAAAGGCATATTCAGGTGGCGGAAATGGTGATTGAAAAGGCCAGACGCCTTGTTGAACATAAAAATGATGTCGTTATTCTGCTCGATTCCATAACAAGACTCGCCCGGGCCTACAACACTGTGACGCCCGCATCCGGTAAGATTCTATCCGGTGGCGTGGAGGCCAATGCCCTGCACCGACCCAAACGGTTTTTCGGAGCTGCCCGTAATGTAGAGGAAGGCGGCAGTCTGACCATTCTGGCAACTGCGTTGATAGATACCGGCAGTCGTATGGATGAGGTGATTTTTGAAGAGTTCAAGGGAACCGGCAATATGGAAATCGTCCTTGACCGGAAGATGGCGAACAGGCGTATTTACCCTGCCATTGATTTGCAGAAATCAGGAACCCGGAAGGAAGATTTGCTGCTTTCTGCCGATGAAATGAACAAGATCTGGATTTTACGGAAAATACTTTCTTCCATGAACCCTGCAGATGCCATGGAATTTCTTCTTGATCGAATGCGGCAGACAATGACCAATGAAGAGTTTTTTGCCTCTATGAACCAATAGTTTTTTTTCCTTTTAAAAAAGGAAAAGTCCGATTATAAATTATTCTTTTTATCGAAACGACTCCACCAGGTAACGTGGATTCAGACTTTTTGATCGTTCGTTGTGGCTGTGGACTGAAAATTTCTTCAGCCATGCTGTTTTATATCACTCAAGAGATGATTTTTGCATGGAGGTAAATATATGAAACCGGATATTCATCCAGAATACCATAAAATCACCGCAGTTTGTGCCTGCGGAAATACCGTAGAACTTGGTTCGGTAAACAAAGAAATGAAGGTTGAAATCTGTTCCGCCTGCCATCCTTTTTTCACCGGGAAACAAAAACTTATTGATACCGCTGGTAGAATTGAGAAATTTAAAAAGAAATACGCCAGGTTCAACAAGAAAAACGAAAAATAATCTTGTTTGTCTACTGTCCCCATGCCGGTCCCATGCCGGCATGGGGAATTTTTTGTTTTTCTAATTCCTCTTAATGTTGTTGGAATCATAAAAAAAACAGCAAAACAGTTAAAATTTTGCAATCCGTTGTCTTGGAGTTAGTATTCGTAGATCCATCATGTTGTGAAATAATTGGATTCTCGCCCGACAGGCCTCGTATATGACAAAAAAATGAGTTTCCTTTGAGGTAGTCATATTTGCTGTGCTTTCACTGCTGGGCCTCCAGGGTAACGGCAGATAACGTTTGAAGGCGAAAAGGCCTAACTTTTCCTCTTGTATCTTTCCCTGCAGTTTTCCTCCCGGGACCATAGAGACCCATGTTTAAAAATCTTGATAATATAAGTGAAAAACTGGCAACACTTGAGATGCAACTGTCCGATCCCGATGTCGTTGCTAATCAGCAAAAATATCAAAAACTGGTACGCGAGCATTCGCATGTAGCCAGACTGGATGAACTGTATAACCGATATCAGGTGGTTTGCCGGGACATCGAAGAAAATACGGAAATACTCCATAATGAAGCCGATGATCCTGAACTGGCCGAACTTGCACGAACCGAAACTGAAGAGCTGAACCTGCGAAAGGAGAGGTTGGAGAATGAGATTCGGCTTCTGTTGCTGCCCCGGGATCCCAATGACGAAAAAAATACTCTGCTTGAAATCCGGGCCGGTACCGGCGGTGATGAAGCCGCTCTTTTTGTTGCCGACCTGTTTCGTATGTACAGCCGATACGCAGAGTCCCGGGGCTGGAAGATAGAGATCATGAGTTCAAATCCCATCGGCATCGGTGGGTTTAAAGAGATTATAGCCCTGGTAAAAGGAGAGCAGGTATACTCTCGCTTAAAGTATGAATCCGGAGTTCATCGGGTGCAACGGGTTCCTGAGACAGAGACCCAGGGCCGCATTCATACCTCGGCCGTGACGGTGGCTATTATCCCGGAGGCCGAAGAAGTTGACCTTCACATAGAGCCGGGTGAACTGAAGTTTGATGTATATCGCTCCTCCGGCCCTGGTGGACAATCCGTCAATACCACTGATTCCGCTGTCCGCATTACTCACCTGCCCACGGGCCTGGTGGTAACCTGTCAGGATGAAAAATCCCAGCACAAGAACAAGGCAAAGGCGTTGCAGGTTTTACGAGCCCGCCTGCTTGCTCAGATTCAACAGGAGCAGCACGACAAAATTTCCGAGGACCGAAAAAGCCAGGTGGGCAGCGGCGATAGAAGTGAGCGGATTCGGACCTATAATTTTCCCCAGGGTCGTATTACCGACCATCGTATCAACTTAACCCTGTATAAACTCGAGCTGGTCCTGGCCGGGAACCTTGATGAGATTATCCTGCCACTGATCACTCATTATCAGGCCGAAGCTCTTAATCTGCTTAATTAACGACCTTTTTTCTGATATTCAATTTGCCTGCAGGCTCTCTTTTTTCCATGACCTGCAGCCGATTTCCGTTATTTGGTTTTCTGGTGAAAAGTAGCGTCTCGATTGCAGAAATTCGCGCCTGGGCAATCCGTACTTTACAAGATGGTGGTATCCAACGAGCGGATTTTGAGGCAGAGTATCTTCTCCAGGCCTTACTCAAGATAAACAGGGCAGCCCTGTTTTTATTAAACAATGAGGATCTGTCCCCGCAACAGGTCCCTGTTTTTCAAACCATGATAAACAGACGTCTGGCAGGTGAACCTTTGCAATATATCGTGGGAACTGCAGAGTTCTGGTCGAAGACGTTTAAGGTGACCCCGGATGTCCTTATCCCGCGACAGGAAACGGAATTTGTTGTTGAACAGACAATCTTCCTGTTGCATGATCAATTTACCCGGAGTAACAGGTTGAGACTGCTTGATATGGGTACCGGTTCAGGGGTGATTGCAGATATACTTGCCGATGAAACAGGCTGTGCTGTCCTGGCGGTTGATATATCTCCGGCAGCCCTTGTTGTTGCTGATACCAATATCAGGAAGCACCATCTTCGCGACCGGGTTGAGCTGGTCTGCTCTGATCTGTTCAGCGCAATTTTATCAGCAAATCGTTTTGACTGTATTGTGGCCAATCCTCCCTATGTCGCCGAAAACGAAAAAGATGACCTGACTGCCGAAGTTGTGGCATTTGAACCGTCCCGCGCACTTTTCGCCGGTCATGACGGGCTGGCCTGTTACCGTCGTCTGATTCCCGACAGCCTGGATTTTCTTAGTGATGGTGGATGGCTGATTCTTGAGATCGGTGCGTCTCAGGATATGGTCGTCAAAGAATTATTTGCCGAAAACGGGTATCGAAATATCGATGTCCGCATGGATTACAGTGGACGGCCACGTTTTGCCTGCGGTCGAAAACCATTCGGCAAGAGCTGATATGCCATTTAGTATATTAACAATTATTTTCGTGTTTTTTGTGCCGGAAAATAAACTCGAAATCCAAAGATCGAAATCCGAAACAAATTCCAAATTCAAATGTTTCAATGACATAAACAATGACAATCCCATAGTGTCTACCATTGGAACCATTATAATCATTTGTTTTAGGGTTATTTGATATTGTTTCTCATTTTTCGGTTTATCCGGGTTAGTTACTCATAAACCAGCATGGCTGGACCAGATTGGCCGGCCACAGCAAATACATGAAAATCTCTCAGTCGGTCATGGCCGGTCAGATCTGTGTCCCAAAGGAATTTTCGGATAAAATATGGAAACAATTATTATTGAAGGCGGCAAGCCCTTGCACGGCACGGTGGAAATAAGTGGAGCCAAAAATGCGGCGCTGCCCATACTTGCCGCCACGCTTCTTGTCGGCGGTACCCATACGCTGCACAATGTTCCCGATCTTCGAGATACCCGGACCATGTTGCGGCTACTGGCAACTTTAGGCGCGACCCACAGACGGGAAGGAACAACGGTGTATGTTGA
>JALSNT010000094.1 GCA_026986885.1 Desulfobulbaceae bacterium | reverse complement strand
AGTCGGATATTTTACTTGCCCCGCACCATGGGAGCAAAACATCCTCCAGCCATGCATTCATCAGGGCTGTCTCTCCAAAACTGATCATCGTCAGCGCAGGCAGGAGACAACAAAATTTTTTCCCCTCTCCCATCCACAGGAGATGGTGGCAGAAAAACCATATTCCTCTGTTGATTACAGGAATAAACGGTACAGTGTCCTGTATCTCGGATGGGAAAAAGGTGTCTGTAACAAAGTGGAAGCAGGATTTTCCTTGGGTAACAAGGGAAATCAGGAAACAAAAAGGAACATTGTCAACTTCTCCATTTTTATGATAAAGTTGAGGCTGACTAAATGCTTATGAACAACAGGTTTCCCAACAATCATTTATCTCATGCCGATCATCCTTGGAAAAAAATGCCCTCGTTGCAGAAGCGGTAACTCCTCTCCCCTACCCGAGCAATCCTGGTTTCTACGGCTGCCCGGCGTGGCCCATCTTATCTGCAGGGACTGCGGCCAGAATTTTTATTTTTTTAACGTGGCGTCAGTCAGTTACGATCGACGCAGCAGGGAACGCATTCATCCTGCCCGGACACTGTTGGTTCGTTTTGGTAAAACAAAACAACAATTTGCAGCCATTGAAGATATCAATATCAAGGGAATCGGTTTTACCTGCACCCAGGAACAGGAAACAGATTTTACCGATTACTTGACCATTGATTTATTCAACTGCAAGGAGGGTACCTGGCTGGAAAAACTTCCGGTACGCATCGTATCCTCCGGAACGCCCTCGGTAAAGAGTACCGGATTACAGACTGCCAGAAAAAGAAACGGGTGTTGTTTTATTGGTCTGAACCAAACCCAGAAGAAACTACTGACCCACCTGATTAAAACAAGCGGCAGAGATAAAGAACACAATAGAAGCACGATACACTCCACAACAAGGACTACTCATATCTCGCAGTAACAGACCGAGATTACATACAACACCCGCTTGTCGATCAAACATCGGTGAAATCCACGGGCGGCTTCCGCAAAAATTTAACAAAGCGCTGCTTTTCTATGCAGTTTGTATAGGCATCCTCGGCGCTGATTTTTTTCTTTTCCAACAGGTTCATAATAGCATCATCAATGGTCTGCATTCCGTACTTTTTCCCCGTCTGCATGACCGATGGAATCTGATAGGTTTTTGCTTCCCTGATCAAATTCCGCACGGCCGGGGTGCAGATCAAAATTTCCAATGCCGCCACCCTCCCCTTGACATCGACCCGCTTAAACAGTGTCTGGGAGACGACCGCCTTCAGGGCATCTGCCAGGGTGGAGCGTACCTGGCCCTGCTGATTGGCGGGAAAAATCTCAATAACTCGATCAACCGTTTTCATGGCATTCATGGTATGCAGGGTACCGAAAACCAGGTGACCTGTCATGGATGCCTCCATGGCCAGCGAGATGGTTTCCAGATCCCGCAATTCACCAACGAGTATAATATCAGGATCCTCACGCAGAGCACCCCGAAGGGCAGCAGTAAAAGATTTCGTATGGGTACCTACTTCCCGATGGTTAATAATGCACTGCTGGCTCTTGTGGACAAACTCAATGGGATCTTCAATGGTCAGGATGTGATCTTTCCGGGTCCTGTTTGCTTCATCGACAATGGCGGCCAGGGTGGTTGATTTACCGGAACCGGTAGGGCCGGTAACAAGAACGAGTCCCTTGGGCAGGCTGGCAAGTTTGGCAATAACCTTGGGCAGGCCCAGCTGTTCGCAGGTCAGGATATCACTGGGAATTTCACGGAAAACTGCCCCGATACCATACTTTTGCTGGAAAAAATTGCAGCGATAACGAGCCAGTCCCGGGATTTCGTAGGCAAAATCCATATCCCCTGTTTCTTCAAAAATTTTGATTTTATCCTCGGGGCATATTTCATAGAGAATATTTTTCAGGGTTTCATTATCCATGCTCTTGAACTTGACCCGCTCCATATCGCCGCGAATACGAAGCACGGGTTGTTGACCCGCCATCATATGAAGGTCCGAAGCCCCTTCATCGTTCATCAGCTTAAAAAAAGCATCAATCTGTGCCATTACTCAGCTCCCAGGTTTAATAACCAGCGGCTTTTACCTTAATTTAGCTTTTACTCTCACAGCCAGCCACCGGTGCATTTCTTTTTAAAAAACAACGATTTTCCTGATATATTTTACAATATCTTCAACTTCATCCATCAATTCAAACAGAAGCAGATCTTCTTCTCCGATTTTACCGGTTGCGAGCATCTGCTCCTTAATCCAGTCGACAAGACCAGTCCAGTAGGTCGAGCCGACCAGGATAATGGGAAAGGGTTTTATTTTTCTGGTCTGGATCAGGGTCAGAGACTCAAAAAGCTCGTCAAGAGAACCAAAGCCTCCCGGCATACAGACAAATGCCATGGAATACTTCATAAACATGACCTTGCGAACAAAAAAATATCTGAAATCAATGGGCAAATTGACATAAGGATTACCTTCCTGTTCATGGGGCAGGTCAATATTAAGGCCGATTGACAGACCGCCTGCGTCACTGGCTCCCCTGTTGGCGGCTTCCATAATACCCGGACCGCCACCGGTAACTATCCCATAACCCAGTTCCGCGAGTTTCCGGGCCAACTCTCTCGTCTTCTGATAATCCGGATGATCTTCTTCTGTTCTCGCGGAACCGTAAATAGTCACCCCGGGCCGTTTCATTGCTGAAAGGGTGTCAAAACCCTCCACAAATTCGGAAATTATACGAAACATGCGCCAGGAATCACCCTGACTCATATTATCAAGACAAAACCGCTTTTCCCTGTTCAGAGAAAAACGCCGATGGTTACTCATAGTTCACTCTCTTGGCCATAAATTTAACAAATCACAAAAAATCTTTTAAATCAAAATATTGTATATCAAAATATTATTATAACAAAATATTTTATCATTTTTTTGTAATCAGTAACAAAAAATGCGGGCAATATTTTTTCGTTGCAAAAACAATATAACCGGGATTACCTGGCACCTGATTTGAGGCAAACCATGCCCCGGTTAAAGATTACGCAGCATCATCAATGGTGGTTAACAATTGCTGAACCTCACGTTTCTCCACAGTTAGGAGGTCTTTTCTTCTGCTTAACCTGTCCAGTATCCTTCTGGCTCGATTATGCTTGGCCAGAGCAGAGAGAATCCTTGCATGCAGAATCATTGCCCCGGCATGGGTACGACAAAGGCGCAGGCATTTTTCCACAGCCTTGAGTGCTTCCCTGTTGCGGCCGGAAAACAGTTGCGCACAGGCAAAATAATACCAGGAGTTGCATTCGGTTTCATCTATGGACAGCGCCTTATCCAGCAGCATAAATCCGGTTTCCTCGCCTTCATCCTGCTCAACATAGAGAAAACCAAGCAAACTCATACTTTCAACATCATGGGGTTGCAGCCGCAAGGCACGTTGTAAATACTCCATTGCTTTTTTCTGTTGTCCGATACCGGCATACGCTTCACCTGAAAGACGATAAAACAATACATCGCCATCTGTATCCAACTCCCTGTTCCATCGGTCCAGGACCGCTAACGCATCCTGATAACGCCCGTTTTTGCAATACAAAAGACTTAACCGACGGTAAATATCCGTACCCGTTATACCCGAATGGTATTGAACGACATAAGCCTTTTCAAAAAGATCAAGGGCGGTGCCGTCATTTCCTCTCTGTAAATAGGCATATCCCAGATTGACCAGTGCCATATAATTATCCGGCTGTCGTTCTAAAACCTGCTTAAACGATTTTATGGCAGCATGCACCCTGTTCATCTCCATCAGGGCGACTCCAAGACTGTTCAACAGATTCAGGTCTCCGGCAGACATCTGCAAGCCCCGGGAATATTCATATACTGCCTGACGAAAATCACCTTCATCAAAGTAATAATCGCCACTGACATTTAAGCTTAAGTGATCAAAGGCGACAACACGTCCAGGATCAAAAAATGAACCATGCAGCAACGCCTTGCGGCAATTCCTGATGATCTCCGTCTTGGTAAAATTTAAACAGGGATATCCACAAAAGCCGACGGTAATACAATTACCGCAGGAAGACTGCAGCCCGTTTATCATCTCTTTGAATCGTGTGCCATGGTCAGAGGAAATCGAGGTACGGGAAAAAACGAAAACATGATCATGATCACAGGCAACTGCCTGTTGCCGTTTTGTAAGTAGTGGGACAATCAACGAAAACAAAGTGCTTGCGTTGTTATCATTTTTTTCTCCATTACGAAAATTTTCTCCATTACGAAAAAACAGGGCAAGGGTGAAGTGATCCACCCCGCGCATTAGCCTGCGTAACTGTCTGAGCACATCCTTTCCAGGTAAAGAAAAGGGGTGGTCTGAAATATCCCTGGACAGCACATCAGCATCACACAGACCAAAGGGGCCCCGGCGCTCGGCAACTGACAGGACATTTAAAAGATCTTCCACCAAGGAATCACTTTTTTCTCCGGCCAGCGAGGAAAAAGCTAAATGCACCTTTTGCAGGCCCTCATGTTTCAGATATTTCTGCAACCGATGAGCATAAACAAGACGTTGTTTTTTATCCCTGCAGGCAACAATAAGGGCAAATATTCCCTGCCCGA
>JALSNT010000093.1 GCA_026986885.1 Desulfobulbaceae bacterium | reverse complement strand
GAGTATTTTCTATTCTTCTATTGTAATGCTCTTGGCTGATTTTGCAAGTCCGCAAACGGGTGTGGATGATATTGTTTCTGAGATATGAAGAGGGCAAGTATCCCTTTATTGCTATACTTTTTTTTCATTGTCCCTGATAAAAAGCATGGAGAGCAGCAGGTGCAGCAGGACGGTAAGAGGATCAAGGGGCGAGCCTTTCAGGCGCTTTTCAGCCTGCAGAATCAGTTGCAGCCATTGTTTGATCCCGGCAGTGGAAAATTTGGAGGCGGTTATAAACTGCATGTACAGGGCGTAGGGATGTCCGGTCAGTTCCTGTTGCCAACGTGAATTTTCTTTGAGGGCGGGCAGACATTGACGCTGGAAGAGATTGGCGGATATGCCGGGAGTAACGCCATATTGCGGTTGTTGCTGCAAGACATTGAACAGCAGCAGTTTCCTGGTAAAATTACGAAGAGTGGCGATGATTGCCAGGGGATGCACCTGGTTGTCCAGCAGGTGCACGGTAATGGCAATGGCCTGGGCAAGCTGGTGGTTACCGATGGCGCCGGTCAGTTCAAACATTGCCTCCTGTCGTGTCCTGCCGATCAGGGCGTCGAGATCCTGCTGTTCAATTCTTTCACGTTTGCCCAGAGACAAACATAATTTTTCCGTTTCCATGACCACTGCCACCGGATAAAAACCGACCCGGTCAAGCAGTTGATCCATGATGGCGGGCGCCATGGTTTTTCCCATTTCCCGTAAGGTGGAGTTTATCAGGTCCACCAGCACGGTTTTCTGTATTTTTTTTGCCTTACTGCCGCTCCCTGTGTCCACACTCAGGTCGATAACCACCTGTTTGTCTTTGAGATATTTATAGAATCGTTTGCGTTTGTCGACCTCTTCGGCCAGCAGTAGAAGGATATTATTGCCGGGGATGCCTGATTCCAGGGTTTGCTGGAGATGAATCAACGGATCCTGAGCAGATGTTGTGGAAGTGGTCGGCGGCTTTTTTGCCACCTGCGTCAGCAAAGAGCTTATCCAGGACAGGTCGCCACCGGGATGGGGAAAATCAAACTGTTTTTTCCACGCCTGCGCACTAAGTTTTGCCGGATCGTCATCGGCAGAGGCGGGATCAAGACCGCAGGCCATCATCATGGACCGCAGGTGGCGGGCCGCCGTGTCGGGCTTGTTGTCCGCCCTGGCCGCCACAACACGCGACCAGAGAGATTTGGCCACTTTTTTGGAATAGAACAGCCGCGTGTCGGTAATCCGGTAGAGCTGGCGGCCCGGCAGCAGGCTGAAGCTGCGCAGGCGGGAGGCGATTGTTGCCGGATCTTCATTTTCGCCGTCAAGGGCATGGACCGTGCCGCCTCCTGCCAGCAGGGTATTTTCAAGCTGTGTCGCTGCCTGCCGACATAAATAGCGGTCGCCGATGAACAGATACACCCCTGCCGGCTGTTTTGCCGTATCACGTAGTAGCTGTGGCAGTTTTTCTCTGGTGTACAGGGTCATTGTCAGTTTTCTTCCGGACAGAAGGTGTCCTGGATCATGCAGTCAAAATCTTGCTGCCGCCGACCGTTTTTCTTTTCCTCATCAATTATCTTATGCAGTATTGCCGTCAGGGAGCCCGGTTGCAGATAGTCCTGTCCCCGCCCTCCTTTGAAGATAAAGGAGAGCTTGTCGGCAACACCTTTCCAGGAAATCGTTGCCGGATTTTTGGCAATTACTTCCAGAATATTTTTATTATAGGGATCATTGATGATTGCCATGCCCGTACCAATGGTTGCCAGAATATCCACATGGCCGCGAAAGAGACGGGTCATGCGGGTGTAGGCCTTGACGCCGCCGCAGGAACCCAGGCTCAGAAAGCGCTGTTTGCCATCAATATCCGCATCGGTCAGCAACTGTTCCCGCAGCAGTTTTACCAGGGGATCGGTCAGCTGCTCGGAGCGCCAGTAGCTGTGGCCCCGCTGGGCAATCATCTCATCTCCGCCCTTGAAAAATCGTGCCAGTAAACGCTGCTGGTCCTGTTCATCGACGTAGACGTGCAACGCATGGCGAATGGTGATCCCGTGTATTGTTTTTGTAAAGGCGGTCGCAAAATGCATGGTGTGCATGGCGGAAAACAGTCGTGGCAGGCCCGGGCCCGGGTTTCTGCGGGCCTCTTCGACGATACGCCGGTATTGTCGCCGCTTTTGCGGGCTGGTCGGATCCAGGGTGTATTGTTCGCAGAGGCCGAGCCGGTAGCCGCTTCGCATGAGCATATGTCCATTTGACAGAAAGGATTTGCGGCCGTCGTCATCGGGATGAAAGATGGAAATGGACCCTAATCGACCATCTTCTTTCCATTCTTTAAAGGGTGTCTGCTGGTATTTTGCCAGGTCAATTGCCCCTTTTCTGATGATGAGCCGGGTGATAAGGACACGATCCCGGCTGCTGAGGAGTTCGGGATATTCCTGCATGTAAAACTGCAGGATAACACTGATCAGGCGGGAGAAGGTCGAGGAGTCCCGGTCGGCATCCTGGCTCATTTTGTCGATCAGATAGGTGCGGGCATCGGGTTGCAGGATTTTCAGAAGATGGACGAAGGTGGCTGAAAACAGCAGGATGGAGTCCTCATTTTTGAAGGCGGAGGCGGCTACCAGATCAAGAATTTTTTTCTGCCGGACGTCATCTTCCGGAAAAAACGTGGTCAGTTTTCCCTTCTGGGCCAGGCTGACGATAAAGCTTGCGGCTAACATATTTCCCGGATCAATGGCCCGCATAAAGGCGAGCAGGTCGCCGTGGTGGTTTTCGTCCATCCGTTTTTTCAGGATGGGCACCAGGATGTCGCGAAAAGAGGAGTCGTAGAGTTCACTGCCCTGGGAGAGCAGGGCATAGATATTGGCCGAGCTCAGGTCGCGTGCCGTCTGCACCCGGTCGGCTGCGGTTGCCCGGCGCAGGATACTTATCATGGTTGTTTTGTTCCCCCGCGCCATGGCCGGGTAAAATTTTTTACCGAAGGTGAACTGTACCTGCCGGGAGAGCTTTTGGAAACGGGCGTAGAGTTGTTTTTTTGACCAGGTTTTCAGTTCCGCCTCCGAGATTTCAAAGCCGAAACGGTTGGTAATGGCATGCAGGTTATTTATTTTCCAGATCAGTTCCTCGCCGCCATCGTAAAAGGCCTGCAATAACGCCTTTTTGTGTTCATCGTCCTGGCGGTAATACTGGGCCTCCTGAACCATGGGCGGCAGAGCGAAATAGCGGATAATCCACAGCCAGCCGTCGATGCGGTCCATATCTTTCTGCCGAAACAGGTTATGCGCGTTCCAGGCGTCCTCCTGCCGCAGTTGCTTCAACAGGGGCAGGGTATCAAACATGGTTTCCGTATTCATATCCTTGATACGGGCGTAACTGTCGGCCGCTCTCGCTTGATGATCGACAAGCCCGGCCACGGCGATAATACCGTCCAGGGCCTTGATACCGTCGATATCCCGGATGGTCAACAGTCCCTGCACCGCTCGTTTGTTGACGCTTTTAAGGCCATTGAGCAGGGGAATTGTCCGCAGGGCCTGGCGGGGCGAAATATCGGCAAGTTCAAGGAAACTGCGAAAGGCCCTGCTTGCCTCGTAACTGAGTTTTTCAATATCGGCAAGTGCCTGCAGGGACAGAGGAACATCGACACCTGCAAGATCGCTCCACTGTTCAAAGGCCTGCACCTGCTCGTAGGTGAGATGTACTGTCAGCAGAGTTATCCATGCCTGGTTGGCTGTGTCGAAATTTATACCGGGCAGCAGGCAGATTTTGCGAAAGATGCGCTGGCTGTTGTATTCCAGTCCCTTAATTATGTCCCGGCCGTACTCAAGTTGTTTTTGTCTCAGACAGGGAATACGCCGGTAAATCCGAAAGGTCTTGCGGGCGCTGGCATCGGTCAGTTTGTCACTGCCTGTCGCCCCGGCTGGTGACAGGGCAGAGAGCAGCACCAGGAGAACGGCCAAAAAAAGGATAAATGATTTGCGGGTTTGTCGTCCCCGGTTTATGGTTGCGTTTTTTTCCGGTCGGCCCATTATATATCCGTCATCATTTGTTAGTATCTTAGCAATTATTTTCGTGTTTTTTGTGGCAGAAAATAAACTCGAAATTCAAATATCGAAATCCGAAACAAATTTCAACTCCGGAATATTGCAATGACACAAACAATGGCAATTTACAGTCGGGCATTGGAACCATTTTGATCATCCGGTCCATGGGTTTTTGATATTGTTTCGAATTTCGAATTTCGAATTTCGAATTTTTTATTTCTTATTTCGCATTTTCCGGTTTATCCGGGTTAGGTAGGGGTGAATATGTATCTTCAAAAGTCCATAAGTTGTATGCAAGCGTGTGAGGCTAAGTGACCGCGCTCTCCTGTTTACGACGTTGGTATTCATTGTCGGCCCTGCTTACGGCCATGTTTCTCTGGGGCAGTTCCTTTGTGGCCATGAAATATGCCATCGGTAATCTGGATCCCATGCTGGTTGTCTGTGCCAGAATGGTCATTGCCTCGATATGTTTTTTGCCGTTTTTTCGGTCTTTTTCCCGTTTGCGCCTGCGGCGGAACCAGGTGCTGCTGCTTGCAGGGATGGGACTTTGTGAGCCCTGTCTCTACTTCCTCTTT
>JALSNT010000092.1 GCA_026986885.1 Desulfobulbaceae bacterium | reverse complement strand
GCTGTAACTGCAGACGATCTTCCGCTGTAATTGTGGAGGAAAATTTTTTAAAAAGAAATCGAGCCTCAAAGACACGCTTGTCGGCAATTCTTGCCCTCACAAGTTCTGCGGCAGGGAGAGGAATGGAAGAACCGGACGAATCAACCATGGCAAAAGAATTTTAAAACAACGATTTGAGTATCGTATACACAACCAGCCCCACACCTATGGAGCTATACATAAGCAGTCAGGGAATACAGTTACTGCCGTATTTTTTAAAAATAACGGCAAAAGCACCCATGCCGGCGAACAGGGCCAGGCCGACAATTACAAAGTCTTTCATCAGTCCTTAAAAGTATAAGCAGCATCAGAAGAAGATCATCCCCGGTACTTTGCCCCGGTCTGCTTGCGCAACCGAATGGCCTCGGGAGTAATCTCCACCAGTTCATCATCATTGATATATGATATGCATTCCTCAAGGCTCATGTCAACCGGCGGGGTGAGAATAACCGCCTCATCTGAACCGGAGGCACGCATATTGGTTAACTTTTTGCCTTTGGCCGGATTAACAACCAGATCGGCAGATCGACAATTTTCCCCGATTATCTGTCCTTTGTAGAGAGGGATACCCGGGCCGATAAAAAGACGGCCGCGGTCCTGCAGGTTAAACAGGGCGTAGGCAACCGAAGTGCAGGATTCCTTGACAATCATAACCCCGTTTGTCCGATTGATAATTTCACCGGCATATGGCCCCCACTCGGCAAAAACATAGTTCATGACGCCCATGCCCCGTGTATCGGTCATGAACCGGGAACGATACCCAAGAAGTCCCCGGGTGGGAATTTTAAACTTCATCCGGGTCATCTGATTTTCCACCTGCATGTCCTCAAGCACACCTTTGAGCTTGCCTAATTGTTCGATGACCACCCCTTGATACTGTTCATCAACATCAACAGTCAACTCTTCATACGGCTCAACGGTTTTACCGTTTTCTTCACGCATGATAACATGCGGCCTGGTTACCTGAAACTCATAGCCCTCGCGCCGCATCTTTTCTATCAAAATGGAGAGGTGCAGCTCACCGCGTCCGGCAACCAGAAAACCGACCGCATCAGCCAACGGCTCAACCCGCAGCGCCACATCGGCAAGAGTCTCCCGCCGTAGACGTTCTTCCAGATGCCGCGAGGTGACAAACTTCCCATCCTGACCGGCAAAAGGTGAGTCATTGGGGATAAAACGCATGGAAATGGTCGGGGGATCGATCTCAACCAGCGGCAGTGGCCGGGGATCATCGGAATCGGTAAAAGTGACCCCGACCGTAACATCCTCCATGCCGGCAACGGCAACTATCTCACCGGTTGAAGCGCTCTCCACCGGTACCTGCCGATCAGCCTCAAAGGTGAAAATCTTATTAATCCGCACCGGCTTAATGGATCCGTCCCTGCGGGCAACCACGACATTATCATTGATACTCAACCGACCGTTAACCAGTTTACCAATGCCTAATCGCCCCAGATAAGGGGAGTAATCAATGGTGTTAATCTGTAACTGCAACGGGGCATCGGAATCTCCGGCCGGAGGCGGTACATGGTTGATGATCATCTCGGAGATAAGGTCCATGCCCTCACCAGGTACCGGCGTTTCGCTATGATCAGCTACCATGTAGCCCTCCTTTGCCGAACCGTACACCACAGGAAAATCGAGCGATTCATCCGGCGCATCCAGGCGGCCGAGGAGATCGAAAACCTGGTCAACCGCCCAGTCGCACCGGGCGGCAGGCTTGTCTATCTTGTTGACTACCACCAGAATCGGCAGACCGGCGGCCAAAGCTTTTTTAACCACGAAAAATGTCTGCGGCATCGGTCCTTCCTGGGCATCGACAAGCAGTACGGCACCGTCGGCCATGCGCAACACCCGTTCAACCTGACCGCCGAAATCGGCATGTCCCGGAGTATCTATAATATTTATTCGGAAATCCTTGTAACGGTACGATCCGTTTTTTGAGGCAATGGTGATTCCCCGTTCCCGTTCCAGGTCCATGGAATCCATCAACCGTTCAGCTACCTGCTGATTATCGCGAAACATACCGCTCTGACGAAAGAGCTGATCAACCAATGTGGTCTTCCCGTGATCGACGTGGGCAATAATGGCCACATTGCGAATATTTTCCTGCTTCATATCTTTCCTGTTCCGACTGACAAATTATGACTGTTTTTTAAATAATTATCGAATAAAAAAATTAGGGTAATGCTGAAAAAGGGCAGACTGTACTGAGAAAAGAACAAAAAGACAAGGAGATTTGTGTGCCGGCAGAGTTATTGTCGCCTGCGGGTAAAAACCCACTCCCAGGCAGTTGACAACTCCTCCGTATAACGATACCCCTTGCGGTTAAACTTCTTCAGTAATTCCGGCTCGGTTATTCGCTGTCGGATCACATAGTCCACCATCATACCCCGAGCCCGTTTGGCATAGACGGCAATAACTCCGGCCTTTCCGTTTTTTATCTCCTTAAAAACAATCCTCAGGACTGGATAATCGAGATTTACAGCACGCACCGCTTTAAAATATTCATCGGATGCCAGGTTGACCAGTACTGGTTTCTTGTCGCATGCGAGTAAGCCATTTATGTTTTCAGCAATCAGTTCACCCCAGAAATCGTACAATGTTGTGCCGCGATCTGTCGTAAGGCGTGTTGCCATTTCAAGACGATAGGGCTGTATAAGATCAAGGGGACGGAGCACTCCATACAGGCCGGAAAGAATGCGAAGATGCCCCTGGGCAAAAGAAAAATCCTCCTGATCGTACTGCTCTGTTGTAATAGAATCATACTGTGCACCGTGAAAGACTAACAATGATTGTCTGGAGTTTTCCCGGGTAAAGGGAAATGACATTTTCTGATAGCGCGCATAGGTCGACTCGGCCAAGCGGGGACTGATTTTCATCAACGATGCCAGTTCGTCATCAGCCATCCCGGCCAGAATTTCAGCAAGCTCCCTGACTTGCGATATAAACTGCGGCTGTGTCCACTCCTCAATGGTTCTACCATTTAACTGCTGGGTCTTTGAAGGTGAAATTATAAGTAACATCAGGGTGATCCCCACTTGTCAAACAGCAGTTTACGGTTTTCAGCCGAACGGCGCAGAACCGGAACCCGCACATCGGCATAGTCAATGACCATGGCGGTCTTTCCCCTGGCGGGCCGCATGACCCGGCCCACGACCTGCAACAGGCGCCCCTCAAACTTGATGGGAGTTGCCAGCACCAGAGTACTCAGTCCCGGGCAATCAAATCCCTCCCCTATCAACTGCATGGTGGAAATCAAAAGCCGAATTTTCCCTGCCTGCACACCGACGACAATCCGCTCCCTTTCCTCTGGATGAATCCGGCCGGTCAGTACAGATGCATCAAATCCCCGGGCCAGGAGCTTTTCCTGTAAAACCCGGCAGTGGGCGATTCTGTCTGAAACAAGCAACAGGGTCCCGCCGTGATCCTGATTCAGCAGAGCAGCAATATCGGAGACAATTAAATCATTACGCGCCTCATTTTTGGAAAGTGCCTTAATCAACTTGGAATATTCTCCACGATATCCATAGGTAAAGTCCGTTTCCTTCTGAATAAAAACAGGGCGAACAACCGCGCCGCTGGCAACAAGCTGTTTGTCATCCACCACATGGGACCGATCTCCCATATAGATATAAATGACACGCGTCATGCCATCTTCCCTGCGAAAGGCGGTGGCGGAAAGACCAAGCATGTACCAGGCATCAAAACCGGAAACAACGTCGGTAAACAGGGTGGCCGGCACCCGGTGACATTCATCCACTATCAGATGACCAAATCGTGGTGCCAGCTCATCAAGCTTATTGCGCACCGTATTAACAATGCCGACGGTAACCGGCTGGATATCCAGCCTCCCGCCGCCTGCCTGCCCTGCCTTTATTCCAAGAAAATCTTCTATCCTCTGTTGCCACTGATGCAACAGTTCCCGGGAATGGACGATGATCATGGTTGGTTGCCTGCGCCTGGCAAGGATGTTCAGTGCCATCACCGTTTTTCCTGAACCGGTACCCGCTTCCAGCACACTGAAGGAGTGACTAAGTACAGCGGTAACTGCCTGTTGCTGATAAGGTCTTAACAAGCCGGAAAATGAGAAATCTACAGATGCCAGCATTCGACGTTTATCAATGATTTGCGGCGATTTTCCAGTAAATTTTCGACAAAGGAGAACAGCCTGGTTGGCAAAACCACGTGGAAAAAACAGCCGGCCGTTTTCTTCCTGAAAAAAATACAGTTTGGGTTTAAGCTGTTTTCCTACCCAGCGACCATACCGGACAGCGGCGTCATACTTGGGGTTTTTTACCGTCAAACGAGTACGAATGGCTGCTGCCAATGACGACGGCGCACCCTCCAGGATACACTGTCTATTGACAGTTAATCGGATATCGGCCTTAATGGCGTCATGATTTGTCAATGTATTGCCATTCATAGCAGGCTTGGGTTTCAGGGAAAAAATTTCGGATCGAATTATCCGGCGGCACATTCTTTGCGCAGCTGAAAAAAACAGTGTACAGTAGGTTGTATTAACAGACAATACTATATAGACATTGTCTTCAAGGTTATTGGAGTTATCATCATGCGTACCA
>JALSNT010000091.1 GCA_026986885.1 Desulfobulbaceae bacterium | reverse complement strand
TTCCATCTATTTTCCCCGTCCTGATGATGACTTTTCTTATACAATAAAAAGGATGTATATTACCCGCCTCCTCGAGGCCTGTAAACAGTTCTGTTGCAGGGACAGGCAGCTGACGACTTTCGCAGAACCTCTTTACTTTTAGGCGATGACCATGTACTATTGCCTTGCAAAAAACAAACCGGAAGCGTAAGCTGCTTCCTTTTTTTACAAACTAAGTGATTTCAGAATATTATGAAAAAAATTCTAACAAAAATAATTCCGGTAATTGTCCTGAGCGGCAGTTTACTGCTCTCGGGAGCAACCCTGGCGGCAGCCAAAGCCTCTGCCCCCATTCACATCGAAGCCGATCGCATGATTTCCCAGGAACAGAAGAATTCCATAATCTTTCTGGGTAATGTTGACGCCCGCCAGGGCGATCTTACCATTCGATCTGATGAGATGACGGTTTACTATACCCAGGACAAAAAGAAAGACAAAAAAAAGGGGAGGGGCAGCGCCAGTGAGGTCAAAAAACTCGTCTGCAAAAAAAATGTCGAAATTACCCAGGGCGACTGGCTGGGTACCGGCAACCGTATGGATTACTTTGCCAAAGATCGCAAGGTGATTCTCAGCGGTAATGCCAAGGCCTGGCAGGGACCGAACATGGTCTCGGGTAAAACCATCACCTACTATCTCGACGAAAAACGCTCCATTGTCGAGCAGGATAAGAAGAAATCGGGTCGGGTAACCGCAGTCATTCATCCGGAATCGGACAAGAAAAAATGATAATTGATGGATCCTTGTTAGAGACCATAAATCTTATCAAGGAGTATCGAAACCGGCGGGTAGTGGATCGGGTAAACCTGCAGGTTACCGCTTCCTCGGTTGTCGGCTTGCTGGGGCCAAACGGCGCCGGTAAAACAACAACCTTTTATTCCATGGTCGGCTTTATCCGGCCGACAGCCGGTTCCGTTGTGCTGGACGGGGAAGACATTACGGGCCTGCCCATTCATAAACGCGCCTCCAGGGGTATCACCTATCTGGCGCAGGAGCCGTCGGTCTTTAAAAAGTTGACCGTGGTGGAAAATATCCGTATCGTCCTGGAGCCTTTGGGATTGACGAAAAATGAGATCAACAATCGTATAGAGGAGTTGATGGAGGAGCTGAAAATCGGCTACCTGGCCGACAACAAGGGGCATGCCCTGTCCGGCGGCGAACGGCGGCGGGTTGAAATCATGCGGGCGCTGGCGACCAGGCCGAGGTTTATTCTCCTTGATGAACCCTTTGCCGGGGTTGATCCCCTGTCGGTGGCCGACCTGCAGCAGATCATCCGCAGCCTGAAAGAAAAAAATCTCGGCGTATTGATTTCCGACCATAATGTACGCGAGACCCTGCAGGTCTGTGACTTTGCCTACATTATGAACGACGGAAAAATTTTGACCAGCGGCGCTGCTGCCGATATCATAGAAAGCGCCCTGGCCCGCAAGATGTATCTCGGCGAAAACTTCAGTATGTAACCAGGCACGTCAAAAAACTATGCTTGAACTACGGCAAAATCTCAAACTTGCACAAAAGCTGGTCATGACACCGCAGTTGCGGCAGGCCATTAAACTGCTGCAGTTGAATCGGCTGGAACTGACGGATGCCCTGCAGGCGGAAATTGAACAGAATCCCATGCTGGAAGAGGTGTTGCCGACCACGGAAAAAACTAATCCGGACGGACTCAATGCCCCGGAACATGTGGAAAGGGTGGAGGAACCCATCACCAGCCAGGTCGAGGGCGCAGACCCGGCCAA
This sequence comes from Desulfobulbaceae bacterium, assembly GCA_026986885.1. The sequence continues at coordinate 2,858 of JALSNT010000091.1, read as the reverse complement.
GGTGGCCGAGGTCAACTGGGATGACTACGCCAATACCTTTGACACTGATTTTTCCTTTACCCGGGAAGCACCGCCTGCCGATGCCCCCAGTCAGTTTGACTTTATCTCCAAAGATCCGGGGCTTGATTCATTCCTTCTCTGGCAACTGGCCCATCTGGAACTCAATGAGCTGGACACCAGGCTCACCCATTTTATCGTCGGCAACCTCAGTGGTCATGGATTACTCGAGGCCGACCTCAAGGACATTGCCCACTACGGCAACTGTTCGGAAGAAGAGGCGGAAGCCGCCGTCTGGCTGGTGCAGAGTCTTGATCCACCCGGCATTGCCGGCAGAGATGTCAGAGAATCCCTGCTCCTGCAACTTGATCGCAAGGGATTGGAAGAAACCCTTGCCTACACGATTATTGCATCCCACCTTAACCTGTTGCAGACAAAAAATTATGCCCGGATAGCCAGAGAAACCGGCTCGTCGGTGCGGCTTGTTAAAGAGGCCGTCAAAATCATTGAACAGCTCCAGCCTTACCCCGGCAACGAATACAGTAACGAACAAACCAATTACGTCATTCCGGATGTCTACGTCTACAAATATGATGACGACTTCGTCATACAGCTTAACGACGACGGGCTGCCCAAACTCCGGATCTCCGAAGAGTACAAGGCCCTGCTTAAACAGCGTAATTCCATGCCCAGTGAATCAAAGAGTTATCTGCGCGAATCCAAGCGCAATGCCGAATGGTTTATTAAATCCATCCGGCAGCGGCAGCGAACCATCTACAAGGTCATGGAAAGCCTGCTCAAATTCCAGCGGGACTTTTTTGAGAAAGGCCCCGCCTGTTTAAAACCGCTCATCCTGCGCGATGTGGCGGAGGATATCGGTATGCATGAATCAACGGTCAGCCGGGTAACATCCCATAAATACGCCCATACTCCGCAGGGAATCTATGAACTTAAATATTTTTTCAGCACGGCGGTTGCCACCACGGATGGTGACGTCATTGCCGCCGAAGCCATCAAAACAAAAATCAGACGATATATTGCCAATGAAGATCCGACCAAGCCGCTCAGTGACAATAAAATCTCGCAAATGCTTGCAGAAGAAAAAATTAAAGTCGCCCGGCGAACTGTTGCCAAGTACCGGGATCAGATGAAAATTCTTCCGGTCAAACACCGACGCCAGGCCCGGACCTGAAAAGATCATGCTTACACTTGGCAGACAATGCATCATTATGGAAATGCAATCGGTGACCAAAGATGAGGCTTTGCAGGAACTGGTTCAAACCGTTCAGGATTCCTGCCGGGAAATCGACCCGGACAAACTGCTGTCGGTTTTACGTGAACGGGAGCAGGTAGGTTCCACCGGTGTTGGTAACGGAGTTGCCATACCCCATGCCAAGGTGCCCGGCCTGGACCACCTGGTACTCTGCTTTGGCCGTTCAAGCAGTGGAATCAGTTTTGAATCCATTGACAACAGACCGGTTCATCTTTTTGTGCAGCTTCTCTCGCCAATCGGTATGGCCGAGGATTATCTTCGTTCGCTGGCCGGAATAAGCCGCCTGCTTAAAATTGAGGCCAACCGTAAAATTCTCCTGCAAGCCACCGATAAACAACAGATTCTTGATCTGTTTAACGCTGAACATCCATGACCGGAAAACAAAAATGCCCGTCGGCTTTGCCGGCGGGCATTGTTGCTTTTACTTAAATTGAGCGTTTTATTATTTTCCTGCCCTTTTTATTTCCCCGGACAGCAAAAAAATTATCAACTACGGATCATTTCCGCAATGAGAAAAGCCATTTCCAGGGATTGCTCCGCATTAAGACGAGGGTCACAGGTTGTCAGGTAATTATCCCCCAACTGGGCATCGGCCAACTGCCGGGCGCCACCGGTACATTCGGTAACATCATTACCGGTCAACTCAAAATGGACTCCGCCGGGGACGGTGCCTTCGGCCCAATGCAGCTCGAAAAAACATCGAAGTTCAGAAAGAATATCATCAAAACTCCGGGTCTTGTGCCCGCTTGCCGCCTTCCGTATATTGGCATGCATCGGGTCACAGCTCCACAATACATTTAAACCCTCTTTTTTCACCGCCCGGATGAGCGGCGGCAGATATTTCTCAATTTCGCGGGCGCCGAATCTGGCAATCAGGGTCAGGCGTCCGGCCTCATTTTTCGGATTGAGCCGTTCTATAATGGCTAAAATGTCGTCGATCTCATGTTTTGGTCCCACCTTCATGCCGATGGGATTGAGTACCCCCCGTAAAAATTCAATATGAGCACCGTCAATCTGGCGGGTCCGGTCTCCAATCCACAACATATGGCCGGAACAGTCATACCAGCCGCCCCGGGTCGAATCCTCACGGGTAAGCGCCTCCTCATAGCCGAGGAACAAGGCTTCATGGGAGGTAAAAAACTGCGCCTGCTTCAACTGCGGGGTATCGGTATCTATCCCTATGGTCTCCATAAAGGCCAGGGCCTGACTGATCTGCCGGGCTAATCGCTCATAAGACCTGCCCATGGGCGACTGCTTGACGAACTCCTGGTTCCAGGCCTGCACACGGTGCAGGGCGCCGAAGCCGCCCTTGGTAAAGGCACGCAACAGGTTTAAAGTGGCAGCAGACATATTATATCCCTGCAGCAACCGGGCCGGATCCGGGATGCGTGCCTCCGGCGTCGGTTCAATGGAGTTGGCCATATCCCCTCGATAACTGGGAATTTCGACCCCGTTAACCAGCTCGGTATCACTGGAGCGTGGCTTGGCATACTGGCCGGCAATACGGCCGACCTTGACCACCGGTTTGCCGCCGGCATAGGTCAAAGTTACCGCCATCTGCAGCAGTACCTTCAATGTCTCCCGGATA
>JALSNT010000090.1 GCA_026986885.1 Desulfobulbaceae bacterium | reverse complement strand
CGGCAGCCAGTTCCACGGCAAGTATGCCGCAGTTAAACATGTTCTGTCTGAAAATCCGCGCAAAACTGCCGGCAATGACGACGTTGATGTCATTAACCTCCAGTGCCCAGACCGCGTGTTCCCTGGACGATCCGCAACCAAAATTGGATCTGGTTACCAGCACCGATGCCTTGCCCAGTCCATCTCCATGCGGATCAAAGCTGCCGTCCTCCAGATGGAGATCCTCCAGCAGATGCGGCTTCAATGCCTGCTTACTGATTTCCGTCAGGTACTTGGCAGGAATAATTTCATCGGTGTTGATATCGTCTCTGTCTATAAAAATGGCTGTTCCGCCGAATTTTTTCATTTTTTCTCCTTCCCTGGTCTCACACCACAACCGTGGATTATTTTTCGTGGTCGTTGAAAAGGTTTTCAACTATCGAGAAATTTACGGGGATCGGTTATTTCACCGGTTACGGCCGCAGCCGCTGCGCTGACCGGACTCATCAGGTGTACCATGCCGCCTTTACCCATCCGGCCGTTGAAATTGCGGTTGGTTGTCGAGGCGCACACTTCGCCTTCGGCCAAAACACCGCTGGACATCCCCAGGCAGGCACCGCAGGTCGGATTAAGTACACAAAAACCACTGTCCATAAATATCTTTATCAATCCCTCATCCAGTGCCTGCGAATAAATGGCAGGAGTGGCCGGCGTAACAATACCACGTACGGAACCGGCAATGGTTCGTCCCTGCAAAACTGCGGCCGCCGCTCGTATATCCTCTATCCGGCCATTGGTACAGGAACCGATATATACCTGATCAACAGGCGAACCGGCAAGTTCAGAGATATCCTTGACCTGGTCTGGTTTGTAACCAAAGGTCACCTGGGGTGATAATGCGGACACATCTATCCGCAGAGTTTTTTCGTAAACGGCGCCATCATCCGAATGCCATTTGGAAAAATCATCCACAGCAGCGTCAAGGGAATCATATTCCTGGCGGATAAACGGCCAGAGATATTCAGCCGTCACCCTGTCGGGCATGCAGATACCAGACGTTGCGCCGGCCTCAACCGACATGTTGCACAAGGTCATGCGGGAGGACATGTCCATTTCCTCTATCACCGGACCGGTAAATTCCATGATCAGGTCGGTTGCACCGTTGACCGTCAGTTGTTTGATGATATTAAGGATAATATCCTTTGCCGTGACACCGGCACCCATGTTGCCGACCACTTCTATTTTCATGGAACGGGGTTTTCGGAAGGCACAGACCCCCTTGAGGATCCCCACTTCCAGGTCCGTGGTGCCGATACCGGCGGCAAATGCGCCAAACGCCCCATGGGTACAGGTGTGTGAATCGCCCATGATTACCGTGTAGCCGGGACGGATAAATCCCTTTTCCGGAAACAGGGCGTGACAGACCCCGTTTCTGCCGATATCGAAAAAATCCCTGATGGCGTGTCTGCGTGCCCAGTCGCGCATAATCTTGGCCTGGGTGGCGGTCTTGGAATCCTTGGGTGGTGTTACATGATCGATAACCGCCTTGATTTTGTCGGGATCAAAGACCCGGTCCATTCCCTTGTCCATCAGATCGACAATGGCAATGGGGGTAGTGATTTCATGGCACATGACAACGTCTATTGCCAGCACCATGTTGCCCGGCGTCGGGGTGTCGCGTAGATGGGCCGCAAAGATCTTTTCCGCAATGGTCTTGCCCATGATAACCTCCATATCAGTGATCCTGACGGTAAAAAAAAGCAGCTTAAATTTAAATTTTTCTCAATTCAGGACTGAAAAATATTCAATGACAAAGGATTTCTATTATGATAACCCATGGCATAATCTTTCCTGAAGACAAAGTTTTTTTATTTTCGTTCTTTTACCCATAAATTACTGCCCATGCAATATTATATTTTTTTACTCATCAGTAGTCTGTTGTTTGCTCCCGGCTCTGTTTTTGCGGCCCACGGTGTTTCCATCGACGGCAAGCTTAAGTATCCTGCTTCATTTACCAGGTTTTCCTATACCTCTCCCATGGCGGTTAAGGGCGGGCGCCTGGTGCTGCATGATCTCGGCGGTTTTGACAAAATGAATCCCTTTACCCTCAAAGGAAGTCCGCCGTTTGGTCTGGACAGTTTTGTCTTTGAAACCCTTGCCGTACCGAGCCTTGACGAACCATTTGCCGAGTATGGCCTGATCGCCTCCGATATCAGTCCGGCCCAGGATAAAAAATCAGTCACCTTTACCATTGATGATCGGGCGCGTTTTTCAGACGGTACCCCGGTCACGGTGCAGGACGTCAAATATTCCCTGGATATTTTAAAATCAAAACAGGCACATCCCTTTTACCAGATATACCTGCAGGATATAAGCGGGGCCGAGATTCTGGACAGCCGCAGGATACGGTTTCATTTTTCCCGGCCGAACCGGGAGCTGCATCTGATTGCCGCCCAGTTGCCGATTCTCAATAAATCGTTTTATGAGAAAAACGGCTTTGATCCATCCGATGCGGAAAAGGTTATGCTGCCGCCCATCGGTTCCGGCCCCTATGTGATAAGTGAAGTGCATCCCGGAAAATCAATCACCTACACGCGTAATAAAAAGTATTGGGCGCAAGACCTGCCCGTACGGCGGGGGATGTTCAACTTTGATACCATCACCATTAAATATTTTAAAGATCAGGTCATCAGCGTTGAAGCCTTTAAGGCAGGTGAATTTGATTTCATGAACGTCAATATCGCCAAGCAGTGGCAGCGTGACATGACCGGTCCGAAATTTACCAGTGGCGAACTGATAAAAAAACGGTTTCCCCATAGAAATGATGCCGGGATGCAGGGTTTTGTCTTTAATACCCGCAGACCGATCTTTGCCGACCCCCGCGTCCGCCGGGCCATCGGCCTGGCCTTTGATTTTGAATGGACAAACACCACCCTGTTTTTTAATCAATATGTGCGCTGCAATTCCTATTTTTCCAACTCGTACCTGGCGGCAACCGGTGTACCGCAGGGTGAAGAACTTGCCCTGCTTGAGCCCTTTCGCAAGAGATTACCACCTGAGGTTTTTACCACACCGTTGACACCGCCGAGCACCAGGCCGCCGGCAAGTCTGCGGAAAAATCTCCGTCTTGCGCAGAAGCTGCTCAGAGCTGCCGGCTGGCGTGTACGGGACGGTGTGCTGCAGGACGATGCCGGTCATAAATTTTCTTTTGAGATACTGCTGGCAAGCCAATCCTTTGAGCGGGTCATGGCTCCCTTTGTCAAGAATCTGCGTAAACTCGGAATTCAGGCGAGTTATCGTACCATTGATGCTGCCCTTTACAGTGCCCGCATCAAGAAATTTGATTTTGACATGGTGGTCAATGTCTTTGGCCAGTCACAATCTCCGGGCAATGAACAACGTGATTACTGGAGCTCCTCATCTGCGACCAGGACGGGATCGCGCAATCTTGCCGGGGTACGCGACCCGGTGGTGGACGCACTGGTGGATAGGATTGTTTACGCTGAAAACCAGCATGATCTTGTTGTCGCCTGTCATGCCCTTGACCGGGTACTCTGGTATGGCTATTATGTGGTTCCCAACTGGTATCTTGCTGTACACCGGCTTGCGTACAGCAACAAATTCAGACAGCCGGAAACACTGCCCCTGTATTATAATCCTTATCAGTTTCTCTGGACCTGGTGGATGAACAACTGACATACAGGACAACGGACATGGAACAGGAAAACAATCAGGCCGTATTTTTTGCTGAAAAAGATAAAATTCTTTTTGTTGACGATGATCCCGTCAATACCGAGCATTTTGTCTTAAGCTTTGAAGATGAGTACGACATTATAACCGCTGTTTCCGGAGAAGAAGCGCTGGAAATTTTTAATCGGCAATCCGGCATAAGTGTGGTTATTTCCGATCAACGTATGGAGGGGATGAGCGGGGTCGAACTCCTTTCCACTATTTATGCCCACCATCCGGATACTGTGCGCATCATTATAACCGGTTATGTTGATGTTTCGGATATCATAGATGCAATTAACCGGGGTCACATCTATCAGTATGTCCTCAAACCGTGGGATATTGTCCAACTGCGCCTGATTCTTGAACAGGCAACCCAGACATGGCGGCTGACCAGGGAAAATCAGCGTCTTGCCGCTGCTCTCCAGGAAAAAAACCGGCTGCTGGAAGAGGCAAACACCCACCTTCGACAATCCGAATCGCAACTCCGGAATCTTTCCGGCAACCTGATTCACGCCAGGGAAGACGAACAGAAACGTATTGCCCTGGAGCTCCATGATGAGCTTGGCCAGGCCCTGGCTGCCCTCAAACTGCAGATACGAATTATCGAACAGGAACAGGCAGCGGCAGGCACTGAACCAGATCAGCATCTTGCCACCCGGCTGCAGGAGTTGCGCAGCTCGGTAAACATGATCATTGAAAATGTCCGGCGCCTCTCAAAAAATCTCAGTCCTATAATTATCGACGACCTGGGCCTTGACTCGGCCATTGAATATTTGATTAGTCAGTTTACTGATTTATATGCCATAAAATGCCTGAGCACAGGACCGGCGCCGGGCACGGTTTTTCCTGCCCGTTATCATTTGCCGGTGTACAGGATACTGCAGGAGGCCCTTACCAACTGCGGTAAACATTCAGCTGCCGACAGGGTGGAGCTGATCGTTCAG
>JALSNT010000089.1 GCA_026986885.1 Desulfobulbaceae bacterium | reverse complement strand
TCCGGCGGCATAGCGGTTTTTTCCCAGTCAGGCGCCCTGTGTACCGCCATGCTGGATATGGCAAAAGGGCGGCACCTCGGACTTTCCACGCTTATTTCCATCGGCAACAAGGCTGATATCACCGAAGTCGATCTGCTGCAGGCCCTGGCAGGCGATGAATCCACAAAAGTCATTGTCGGCTATCTTGAAGACATCAGTTCCGGCAATAAATTCATCAAGGCGGCCGAGGAGGCCAGCAGCGTCAAACCCGTGGTTATTCTAAAATCGGGAACCACGGCGGCCGGCCAAAAGGCGGCCGCCAGCCATACCGGTGTGCTGGCCGGGGCGGAAACCGCCTATGGTGCAGCCTTTAAGCGTTCCGGGGTCTGTCGGGCCGATACCTTTGAAGCCCTGTTTGACTATGCCACGGCCCTGTCCATGCAGCCGCCGCCGGATGGTGATCGAATTCTGATCATTACCAATGCGGGCGGTCCGGGAACCATGGCCGCCGACGCCGTTGAAAAAGCGGATATGCGGGTGGCGGAACTGGATACCAACATTACTACGGCCCTGAGAGCAAAACTGCCGGCAGCCGCATCGGTGGGTAATCCCATTGATGTGCTTGGGGATGCAGACCCCGAACGCTATGTCGAGGCGCTAAAGGCTGCCCAGCAGGATGCTGAGGTCGATGCCATTTTAGTCCTGCTGACGCCCCAGGCCATGACCAAACCAGCGGAAACCGCGCGGGCCATAGCCGCCAATCTCGATCATTCCAAGCCGGTGCTCGCCTCGTTCATGGGCGGTACTGATGTCCTGCCCGGTCGCCGGGAATTAGCCGCCGCCGGCCTGCCCGATTATGAATCACCGGAACGGGCCGTGGCTGCTCTGAAGGCCATGTACCAGTACGGAGAATGGAAACGCAGACCGCCCCGCCTGGTGACCCGCTTTCCCGTCAACCGGCGGCGGGTGGAGAGGATCATTACCCGCAAACAGCGTACCGGCCGTCTGCAGTTGGGCGAGGTCAAGGCCAAAGATATTCTCAAGGCCTATGGCTTTCATATCCTTCCCGGTCATCTGGCCATTGATGCCCAGGAGGCTGCCGAGGTGGCCCGTTTCATTGGTTTTCCGGTGGCCATGAAAATCGTTTCCCCCAACATCATCCATAAAACCGATCTGGGCGGGGTCAGGCTTAATCTTGGTTCAAGTCAGGAGGTTGAGGATGCCTTTGAGCTTATGACCCTGCGCATTCGTCAGCATGCGCCCGATGCAGTCATCGAGGGTATTTACGTGGAAAAGATGGCGGAAAGCGGGCTGGAGATCATTCTCGGTATGACCCGCGACCCGCAATTCGGCCCCATGCTCATGTTCGGTCTCGGCGGAATTTTTGTTGAAGTCATGAAGGACGTTACCTTTTACCTGGCGCCGATCACGGAAGATGAGGCCATCCAGATGTTACAATCAACCCGTTCCTATGAAATGTTGAAAGGAAAACGCGGCCGCAAAGAGGTGGACATTCATGCAATTGCCGGTGCCCTGCAGCGCATCAGCCAGTTGACCACGGATTTCCCGCAGATTATCGAGCTGGATATCAACCCGCTTATTGTCGGGGAAATAGGCAGTGATCCGGTGGTGGCCGATGCCAGAATGACCTTTGCCCCCAGGATCGAAAAAGGCTGATTATATTCGGCCCGGCTGAAAAGGGATCTTATATCGATTTGAATTCAGGCGGAATAATGCAACAGGTAACCTGTCGTTTTTGTTGCAGACGATGGTATCTCTTCTTTTTGAGCAATTCAGGTAAAAAAATGTGGTGATTAAACGATGCAATACGATGAGGATTGGCAACAAAAATATCAAGAAATGATCTCTACTCCCGCCCAGGCGCTTGCCCATGTTCGGGCCGGGAATCGCGTGTTTATCGGTACCGGTTGTGGTGAGCCCGTACAACTGGTCTCTGCCATGACCAAAAGGGCGGGCACTCTTGCCAATGTAGAACTGGTCCAGCTTATCACCAAGGGCAAGGCGCCCTATGCGGAAAAAAAATATGCCGAATGTTTTACCATTAATTCCTTTTATATCGGCTCCAATGTCAGGGACATGATCCAGGAGGGAATGGGAGATTATACCCCCATTCTCATGTCCGATGTCCCAGGATTGCTGGACTCTGGTGTGCTGCCCCTTGATGTGGCCCTGATCCAGATTACGCCGCCCGATGAACGCGGCAAGGTCAGTCTTGGTATTTCCGTGGATATTGTTCGTTCTGCTGCTGAGAATGCATCCCTGGTCATTGCCGAGGTCAACCCGAACATGCCCTGGACCCACGGCGATTCCCTGATGGATATTTATGACCTTGATATCCTGGTACCGGTGGACGAGCCGATTATTGAAAGGGAATCCCATAGCCTGCATCCGGTGAGTGAAAAGATTGCCCGCGAGGTGGCGACCCTGATTCCCAACGGCGCCACCCTGGAATTCGGCCTGGGACGGATACCCGGGGTCGGTCGTGTTCCCCAGGCGGTCATGAATTTTCTTCATGGTAAAAAGAATCTGGGTATTCATACGGAGATGATTTCCGATTCGATAATTGAACTGATTGAATCCGGGGCCGTGGACGGCACCCGCAAGACCGTTGATCGGGGCCGAATAACTGCCAGTTTCTGTATGGGCAGTAAAAAACTCTACGATTATATTGATGACAATCCGTTGTTTTGTTTCCGTCCAACCGAATATGTCAACAATTCCAGCGTCATCGGTAAGCAAAAACGAATGGTTTCCATTAACATGGCCCTGGAAATCGATCTGACCGGCCAGGTCTGCTCGGATTCAGTAGGTGGTCGTTTTTATTCCGGTATCGGCGGCCAGGTGGATTTTAATCGCGGCGCGTCTTTTTCCGAAGGTGGTCGTTCGATCATAACCATGCCTTCAACCAATGAAGACGGCAGCCGTTCCAGGATCGTCACGACTCTGCAACCCGGTTCCGGGGTGGTTATTTCCCGGGGTACGGTACACTATATCGCTACCGAATACGGGATTGCCTATCTGCATGGCAAGTCCATCCAGGAACGGACCATGGCACTCATCTCCATTGCCCACCCTGATTTTCGCGAGCAGCTCTTTCAGGAGGCCGTTGATCTGAAATATCTGCGACCCAATCTGTCCGGACTGGGTGATCGTTTCATCGTTCCCGGTGAAGAGTTTATGCGTACCAGCTATCTCTTGAAAAGCGGAACCCAGGTCACTTTTCGTTCCATCCGGCCCACCGACGAGCCACACATGCGGGACCTGCTCTATGACCTTTCCCAGGAAACCATCTACTACCGCTTCATGAGCAGACAACAGCGGTTCACCCACCGGCAGATTCAGGATTTTGTCTATATCGACCACCGGAGAGATGTGGCCATTGTCGGTACCGTACCCGAGGCGCATGGCGAGGAAATTATTGCCGTCGGCAGATATTACCTCAATGAGCAGACCAACAAGGCCGAGGTCGCCTTTGTTATCCGTGACGGCTGGCAGAATCAGGGTCTGGGCAGCTTTATGTTCAGGCATCTGATTGCCATTGCCAAACGCAATGGTATTGCCGGCTTTACCGCCGAAGTCCTGCGCGATAATCGACGGATGCAGGCGATTTTCAACCATTCGGGATACAAGGTCAAATCCAGGCTTGAAGAGGGTGTGTATAGCTTTGAAATAGATTTTTAGAGTTATGGAATTTGTAACCGTTCACCCAGATACTGTTTCGCCCGCATTACCTGCATAATGTAAACGTTTACCAGTGCCCCATATTCGTTCAAGCAGGCCGACGAGTCTATAGCCCGCTATGCGAGGTGGCCTGATCGGACGAAGATGGGGTGCTGGTGAACGTTTACTGGAATTTGTTTTTTTTATTGTCCCTTGACAAGATCTTTTTCCATGCTTAAAAAGGAATCAGCAGGTTAGCCGGTCATTTCTCATCTGAATTGCCCATTTCAGATAACATGTACCTGTCCGCAACTAATGACACCGCAACACGCCGCAAAACTCCTTAGAAATCTTTTTCCCCGGAACCCAGAGTCCACCGGCAGTATAACGCTCTGGGACGGTAATCAACTCATATTCGGTACAGGGCAGCCGAAATTTGATATCCTGATCAAGGACGCCGTAACCTTTGAGGAGATCCTTACCCAGCCTTCCCTCGGCTTTGGCGAGGGATATGTTGATGGTGCCATAGAAATTACCGGTCACTTGGGTGATGCCCTTGAATGGCTCTATCGCTATGATGCCGATGATAAGCTGACTCCGATCCAGAAGGCGCGTATCTGCTGGCTGCAGCTCAAAAAGAAGGCAACCCCCAGCCAGAGCAGGGCCGATATTCAGTTCCACTATGATAAGGGCAATGATTTTTATAAAATCTGGCTGGACAGGGGCATGAATTATTCCTGCGCTTTTTTTAGACGCGAGGATGAAGGCCTGGAAGAGGCGCAATTAAATAAGATTCATCGCTCCCTGAAAAAATTACGGCTCAAACCCGGCCACAGGTTTCTTGATATCGGCTGCGGCTGGGGCAGTCCGCTCATTGAAGCGGTCAAGACCTTTGGTGCCGGCAGGGCCGTCGGCCTCACTTTGTCAAAAAATCAATTTGAACTCGGCAACCAGCGCATTCAGGAGGCTGGGCTTGCCGACAGGGCGGAAATCCGGCTGCAGGATTATCGAG
>JALSNT010000088.1 GCA_026986885.1 Desulfobulbaceae bacterium | reverse complement strand
TTGGCATACGCCTTGTGGTGCAGTGAATTCTGGTGAAATGGATGGCAGGTATAACAACGGGGTTTCAAACCGAATTTAAACTGCATCCTCTTGATGGCCGGATCATGACACTTGGCGCAGACTATCGTTGGATCCGGGCTGACCGCCCAGGGAACGGATCCCTGACCGTCCGGCTGGCCATGACAGACAAAACATTTTACCAGAATAACGCCATGTTTTGAGTCATGCCAGTTCTGGGCGATTATCGGGGTCGCTTTCCTGTGGCAGGCATAGCAGTCATAGGCATCATCGGTCGGTGTCAAATGTTTGATACCGCCGGCAAGGGCGAGGCCGCAGGTCAGTGTCGAGATAAGGCCGAACAGGAGCAATATTTTCAGCCAATTCCCCGCCATGGTACTCTTCTTATCCACATTCATTTTTTCTGTCCCTCCCTGGCAAGCTTTTCGGCAAACTCCGCATTAAACGGCCTGTCCCGATCAAATGGGGGCAGATGCGCAATATTTATATGGCAACCCGCACATGTCCTGCGAGTTTCCCCGTTTTTTCCAAGAAAAGCATCATGGCATAACCTGCCGATTTCAGAAATCGGCTCACCTTTGACATTTTTATACAGATCCTTGTGACAGGCCTGACATTTTTCCGCCTGCATGGATTTACGGGCCGTTGCCTGCATTGTTCGACGATCAAAGGCCCCGGGCGGAAAGATTTTTTTATTGTAATATTCATCTCTGGCATAATAGCTCGTCAACGGGTTGAAATGAAAATGATGGCACTGCTCACAGGAAATTTCTTTTTTGTCCTTATCAACGGCATGGGGAGATGCCTTTAATTCCTGCTGGTACATGGCCACATCATGACATCGTTTACACTCCTCAACAACCGGCCTGCTTCCGGCCGGTGGTTTGTCGGCTGCCGTTGCCCATGAACACAACCCGACCGCAAGCAGTAGAGCAGCACTCAACAATGAAAAATGCATTACACGACAAAAAGGTACCTTCATTCTATGCCCCCTTTACTGAAATATTCAGCACGACTGAAAACCAAATTCAATCATAATTAATCTTTCTGTCTTTCAACGATTGCAATTTATATTCCACAAAATATTTCATTGTTAAATCAATATATTATCAGAAAAGGGCACATTTAGTGCTACGTGCCGGTAGCAGGTTGTTCCTGGACGATGCTACCTTTTGGTAACAGTGTCATCGTTATGAACAAAATAGGTAAGACTGACAGTGGAAACAACATCCATGGATTGAATTTTCCGAACAATCTGCTCGACGACTCCTGGATCAACACCTCGTATTCTGCCGATGATATTCCCCTTTTCATCACTGCCGTATATGGTTAATTCCGGGAATCCCTGCAGAAAAATTTCCATTTCCTTACAGTCGTCAGGTTCGACGGTTATCACGACGCCACCAACAGCCATGGATCCCCCATTTTCCATGCACGTTTATTCGTAACAGAGAACAGAAGTCAGAGGACAGAAGGCAGATGACAGTCTATTCAGGTTGTATCCTCTGTTTTACCTGAATTATTTGCTGTGCCGCCATGGCATGATGGTTTATCCGTAAACGTTCACCAGCACCCCATCTTCGTCCGATCAGGCCTCCTCACATAGCGGGCTATAGACTCGTCGGCCTGCTTGAACGAATAGGTAAGCGAAGACTCCGTGGGGCACTGGTAAACGTTTACGTTATGCAGGTAATGCAGGCGAACCAGCATCTCGGTGAACGGTTACGTTTATCCCATGCAGGCAAAAGCTGTCTGTCTCCTCTTCCATTCTATAAAAAGCAAAAAACATTCCAAAAAAAATCTCCTGCATTTATAATAAGATACACCTTACAAGAAAGATAATTGTTACCAACAGGTATCATCTTTTAAAAAAATATGTTACCTGTGGGTAACTCATAATTTGAGCGATTCTGGTAACTATTACCACTCGCATGCACAACTAACTCCTGAACAAACCGGTTTTTTCATGTGAGGTCACTTATCGTGAAGCTGCAGGGAAAATTTATTATTGCCATCGGTGCCATTCTCCTCTGCTCGTATAGTCTTCTGCTCTTTAATTCATCCCGCATTCAGCACGACCTTATCTATGGCCAGGCAAAACAGCAGGCCAGAATGTTGCACAAACAGATCCTGCTTACCCGTAAATGGGTGGCCGATCATCACGGTCTTTATGTGGTGGAAACTGAAACCGCCCGACCCAATCCGTTTTTAGACAATCCCGTGGTACAGGGAACCAACGGACAACTGTATGTCAAGCGCAACCCGGCCATGGTCACCCGGGAACTCTCCGAATATGCGAGCCGGGGAAACTGGTATATGTTCCGGGTCACCAGCCTCAAACCGATAAATCCGGCTAATGCCCCTGATACGTTTGAAAAAAAGAGCCTGCTTGCAATTGAACAGCAGGGTAAAAAGGAAATTATCTCCATTGAAAGCAACGGTGATAACCACATTCTGCGTTATGTCGTTCCCCTGACTGTTGAAGGGTCATGCCTGAGTTGCCATGCGCGCCAGGGGTACAAGATTGGTGATATTCGCGGCGCCCTCAGTATCACTATTCCCATCAGCTGGGCCGATCAAATGATTGCCGAAAACAATCGCTCAATCATCGGCTACGGCATTTTCTCCATCGTTATTGTTTCCGCAACCCTGATCTGGCTTTTTTCAACCCTGGTTTCCCGTCCCCTCGCCCGGCTGACCAAAGACATGGCCCGCTATCCCGACCAGCCGGTTAAACAACCGGAGCACAAGCAGGTCAAGGATGAGATAGACACTATCAACGATACCTTTTATGAGCTTTGCTGTCGTCTGGATTCCTCTCGACAAACCCTGGATAAAGCCAAAAAACTGGCTTTTCAAAATGAAAAAATGGCAGCATTCGGTCTGTTGACCTCCGGCATTGCCCATGAGGTCAACAATCCGCTGGGCGGTCTTCTTAACTGCGTCAAGGCCCTGAGCGAAAATCCTTACAACCAGGAACTTCTCGTCAGATATTTACCTCTGCTGGACAAGGGACTGCGCCGCATAGAACATACCATGCAGCAACTCCTTCATTTTGGCCGCAAGACGCCGCTCAACTTAAAAAAACACGATGTCGACCGCATCATCCGTGAATGTTTTGAACTGCTTGGCTACCGGCTGCATACCATTAACCTGCATCTTGGGTTGGAATTAAACAAAAAATACTGCATTGATGTGGAAGCCCTGCGGCAAACCATTGTCAATATCGGCTTGAACGCTATCCAGGCCATGGGAGATGAAGGCGGTTCACTGTATGTGCGCAGCAAGGCGGTAGATAACTGCCTGAAAATAACCATTGAGGATACCGGCCCCGGAATTCCAGCGGACATTCTCGATAAAATTTTCGATCCTTTTTTTACCACCAAAGACGTCGGGGTGGGTACCGGTCTGGGGTTAGCCGTCAGTTATGCCCAGGTCGAAAAAATGGGAGGGACCCTGATTGCCGGCAGCAAGGAGGGGCACGGGGCCATCTTCACCATCACTCTGCCTGCGGACCACGACTGCCCTCTTGAACATCAGGAATCCTGATTATGCCAAGAATACTGCTTGTTGAAGACGATGAAATAATGCGCATCACCATTCAAGATGCACTCAAGCGCAGGCAATGGGAAGTCGATGCCGTGGTAAACGGGAAAAAAGCACTGCAGAAAATAGCACATATCAATTATCATCTTGTCATCTCCGATATCCGCATGCCCGAACTCGGCGGGCTTGATCTTCTCAAACACCTCAAGGAACCGGAAAATTATACCGATGTCATCATGATGACCGCCTATGGAAGCGTAGACGACGCTATTGACTGCCTGAAAAAGGGCGCTTCCGACTATATCCTCAAACCATTTGACATGGATGATCTCATTATCCGCGTCAATCGCATCTTCGAGATGCAGTCGGTCAAGGCCCGCTGCGCGTCTTTTGAGGACTGCTGCCGGCAGTCCCGCCACAAGATTATCGGCGACAGTGAGGCCATGAGCCGGGTTCATCAACGAATACAACAGGCCGGCCCCACTGATTCCAGCGTCCTGATCACCGGCGAATCCGGGACCGGCAAGGAACTGGCGGCACGGGCACTGCACCTGGCCGGTCGGCGGGCAAAAAAGCCTTATATCCGTGTCAACTGCGCGGCCATCCCGGAAGGACTGATCGAATCGGAGTTGTTCGGCCATGAAAAAGGCGCCTTTACCGGCGCCCGGAACAGACGAAGGGGCCGCTTTGAAATGGCCGACGGCGGCACCCTGCTTCTCGACGAGATAGGCGACATGCCCATGCCGCTGCAGGTAAAACTGCTGCGGATTCTCCAGGAGGGTGAATTTGAACGGGTCGGCGGCACCCGAACGATCAAGGTGGATGTCCGCCTGCTCTGTTCCACGGCTAAAGACCTGGAAAAGGAAGCTCGGGCCGGACGTTTTCGCCGTGACCTGCTCTACCGGATCTCGGTCATCCCTCTGACCATGCCGCCGCTGCGGCAAAGGGTTGAGGACATTCCCCTGCTGGTAAATTTTTTCCTCCGGGAATTCAGCGCCAAAAGGGGCGAACACCTGAGCCTGTCGGCAGAAGCCATGCAGGCCCTGCTTGACTATGATTTTCCGGGCAATGTCCGGGAGCTGAAAAACATTATTGAACGGGCCTCGGTCCTGGCCCCGAACCCAATCATCAGCCGGCAGGATCTGCCCTCGGACCTCAATCCGTATATAGCCGCAGGGCATGGCAAAGAAGAAGCGGTCAACTTAAGCAACGCCCTGGCCAAAACTGAAAAAAAATGTGTGCTGGCTGCCCTGGCCATGACAAAAGGCAACCGGACAAAGGCGGCGGCACTACTGGGCATCAGCAGAAAAAACCTGTGGGAAAAAATGAAACTGCATCATATTGAGTTGTAAAAAAGAAAAAATTAATGAGGGCAATCAGCTTATTGAACGAGTTTTTTCCCAGGTTCCGAGCCGAACAAGGTAGACAGCTTTAAACGCCCCACTATCGTTGACCAGTACAGTTCAAATTTCGGTTTCAGCGGTTCCTGCAGGACCTTGTTACCATCGGGATTAAAAATATAGGGAAGCAGATCTCCGTATTTTTTTTCCAAAGACTGTCTGTCTACCTTCACCAGAGGGCAGCTCTTGCCATGACTGGTGTCGGCAATTCGTTTTTTTACCTTGGCAAGTAAAATTTCATTGCGAAAGGCACTGCAGTTTATCGCCTCATCCCATGTCGGATCAACATAATCCCGCCAGTCAAATTCTCTCGTCAGCCGCCATTTTTTATCTTGGCACCGGACAAACGGCCTGGTCACCTCGGTGCCGGAAACGGGATCCGCCTTTAATCCCAGGACCTGATTCCAGAAACGAAGGCCGTTGAGATTGGCGGCCAGATCGGCATAGGAAAAAACGCCGGTGGTGAATTCTCCATAAAAGGTGCTTTCGCTCAAATCGCCGAATTCAAGCGCTGAATACTGATCCATCGCCGAATACATTTCATAATAGGAAAAACCTTCGGTAAAAAAATGGCCGAACTTGTCGGCGCCTAAATAGACGTCACCTATGCGCAGCAGCGGGGCCAGATGTTTGGTAAGTGAAATCGTCGGCGATTCGGTAAATTCAAAATCCCGGTAAATCGAATGGTCAAATGCAACAGAAATGGTGTCCAGATCATCACTGTCGGTGACCTGCGCTTCCAGTTTACCGACGATAAATCCGGTCAACTTGTCTTTGAGCGCAGCCAACAGCTTCTCCTGATTGCAATAATCAACGCCTGCAGTATCGCCTAATTGAAATATGGATTGCTCATTTGCAGTCACCAGCGCCTCTGCCAGCCAGCGATTGACGACAAGATTCAGGGCCGCTCTTGAATCGGCAAGCTCATGGCGATCGGTGAAGCTGTCCACCTCGGCGGCAGGAGCCATGGAGGCCGCGGACAAGCCGATCACCACCAGCAGGAGCGGCAGAGCAACGATCATTTTTTTTATATTTGCCATGAAATTCCCACCTGTACGAGAAGGGTTGTCCGGTTCGGTCTGCGGTTACGGTGAAAACGCGGCAAAGCGATACAGGCCAACAACCCGGCCCCAGAATTCTAAAATAAATTGCAGATGAGTGAAACGCTCAATTCAGGTAAGATAATCATTTCCAGGTAAATAACAACCTTTCTCAGACAGGCTGTGAATAAAGCGCTGTCTTCCGGCTGCGCTGACTGCGGACCAATAGACAAAAGATCAAAAAAATACTTCTTCCCAAAGCGAGGTCCTTCTTTGTTCGGTCATGCGATTGACTTCACTGCCGATTCATTGTTTACTCTTAATAAGAAAAAGTGCCTGCTTTAACCGGCATGCAAAAACACGGCAGAGATGAGCAACAATACCAGCAAAAACAAATCACCACAACCCTGTCCAGCCTCCTGCGCATTACTGGAATCCGCCGACCGGTTGCTAACCCTGGCCGGTCTGGCCGGAGGACTCGCCCATCAGGTGCGCAACCCCCTGACCGCCATCATGCTCTTTGCCGATATCCTGGCAGACCCGAAACGCTTTGCCCGTTCGGAGCAGGAGCTGGAAATGCTGGCGGAGATAAAAGAAAACGTGCGCCTGATAACCGACACTATCACCCGGGTCCTGGATTTTATGCAGGACGATGGTTCCCTTGAACCTGTGGATATCAATGCCATTATACAGGATATGCTCCTGCTCCGGCAACCCGGTATGACCAAGGCCCGGATCAAGGCATCTTTTTCCCCGGCACCGGATCTCTCCCCGGTGACCGGCAACCGTAAAGCGCTGCAGCAGGTTGTCGGCAATCTTATTCGTAACGGGGCGGAGTCCATAGGAGACAATGGAACCCTGACACTTGCGACATCCCTGGAGCATTGCCGTGCCGCTGCCGGCGACAAGGTGATCATCACCTGCATGGACAGCGGGGCCGGACTCGATATTAAACTCAAAGAACGGATCTTCAATCCATTTTTTTCAACCAGGGAAAACCATCCCGGCCTGGGTCTCTTTGTTGCCCGGCGGATTGTCGAGCGTCATGGCGGCACGATTTTCTGCCGCTCCGGCAGGAAAGGAGCGACCGTTTTTGTTTTTGAACTTCCCTGTGCTTATCCATCATCTGCCGACAGGGTCGGCGCCTAAGGGCAGGCAAATGAACACAAATATCCTTGTCATTGATGATGATCCAAGTATCAGCCGGGCCTTTGCCATGATTCTGGCGGAGGACCATGAGGTGGCGACGGCCTCAAACGCGGCCCAAGGGCTTGCCCGACTCGCAGAACATGAACCAGACCTTGTTCTTCTTGATATCGGCCTGCCGGACATGGACGGCCTGGAGGTACTCAAGCGGATAAAACAGACGGCTCCGGACACGGTTGTCATTATGGTCACCGCCCACCAGGAGATACGAACGGTTGTCGATGCCGTAAAATTTGGTGCATACGATTATCTGGTCAAGCCGGTTGACCGCCAGGGACTGCTGGTAACGGTGAACAACGCCCTGGAAAACAGCATCCTGAAAAACCGGCTCCATGTCCTGCAGCAAAACGAGCGCCGACGGCATGAAAACATGTTCATCGGCAGCAGCCCGGTTATGCGGGAAATATCAGAACTTATCGATAAAATTGCCGGTTCCAGAGAAACACCGATCCTCATTACCGGTGAAACCGGGTGTGGGAAAGGGATGCTGGCCAGGCAAATCCACTTTGCCGGTCCCGATAACCAGGGGCCGTTTGTCACCGTCAACTGCGGCGCCATTGCCGGGGAACTGGTCGAAAGCGAACTCTTTGGTTATGGCAGGGGGGCCTTTACCGGCGCCAGGAGCGGCGGCAGAAAGGGTCGCTTTGAAGAAGCGGCCGACGGTACCCTGTTCCTTGATGAGATCGGCGTCATGCCCCTTGCCGCTCAGGCCAAACTGCTCAGCGTGCTTGAAGACAGGAGCTTTTACCGGGTCGGCGGCAACAGAAAAATCTCGGTGAGCGCCCGTATTATCGCCGCCACCAACCTGAACCTTGAAGAGGCTGTTTCCTCCGGGCTTTTCCGGCAGGACCTTTTCTTCCGGCTCAATGTCATCAGCATTGCCGTCCCGCCCCTGCGCGAACGGGTAGAGGATATTTTACCTATTTTCAATCATTTCATGGAACTGTTCAATCAAAAAACCGGCAAACGGTTCACCGCTGTCTCACAAAAAGCACAAGAGCTGCTGCTCGCCTATGACTGGCCCGGCAACGTACGGGAACTGCGCAACGTCATGGAACGGATCAGTCTCCTTGAACAAGGCGGTGAAATTTTGCCCCAACACCTGCCGCTGCCCAGGGCCGGGGCGCAAGCCGCACCTGCCGACTGCCAGGCGTCCCCGGAGAACCTTGATTATGACGGCGCAACCCGGCTGGTTATTGAACAGGCCCTGCGCCGGACAGACGGCAATGTCACCCTGGCGGCCCAACTCCTCAATATCGCCCCCCACAAACTGCGCTACCGGATAAAAAAACTGGATATCCAAATCTGAGAATACTCTCACCCCACCTGAGAATATTCTCATCCCGCCCTTGCAGCATCGCCTTTTTCGCAAATCTACCATCAGTCTTCCTGTTGCATAATTACCTGAAATATAAAGTGTATTTTATCAGAAAAGAATAACTATCATTACCTGGCACGATCTGTGCTGTTGTACCGGCAAACAAACCATTATCGGGCATAATGGAGAGCCGCGCCTTAAGAGGGATAACTTATGATCGAAAAATTTAAGCAGGTAATCTTCGCCCTGCTGCGAATCAAGGAACTGACGGTAGGCAAAAAGCTCAGGGTATTAACCCTCTTTTTTCTCGCCATCCTCAGCGTCATGGTGTTTTACACCTCGTTTACTCTCTACCGACAGAAAGGTGACGGCCTGGTCATCAATATTGCCGGTCGTCAACGAATGCTGTCTCAGAAATTTACCAAGGAATTTTTTCTTTCCCTGCAGCAGAAACAGCGGCTGGACATTGGCTTTGATCCCGCTTTAATGACTGCAAGCGCCAGACTCTTTAAAACAACACTTGCAGCGTTGCAAAAAGGAGGAACAACTTACATGGACCTGGCAATGACAAAACCGGTGCATTTATCAGCCGCCGGCAACGTCGCAGTCAGGGTGCAGTTGGATAAGGTGGCCGCATTATGGCAGCAGCTGCAGCAAACCATACAATCCGTACAGGGTACGACCTGCGGACCCGCGCAGTTACTTGCAATCAATAGCCTGAGCATCAACACGCTTGCCGCCATGAACAAGGCTGTTGCCATGCTGGCCGATCAATCGGCCGCCAAAGTGCGCACCATGCAGATCATAGAAATATTCTTGTGGATCTCTGCTGGATTGATCGCAGTTTTGATCGGTTCGATGATTACATCTTCCATAACCATTCCCCTTGAACAGGTCGTTTCCATTACCCGAAAAATTGCCGGTGGTGATCTCCGGGATGACTCATTAACCGTTTCCTCAAAAGATGAGCTGGGAATTTTGCAGAAAAATGTGAACGGCATGCGCAAAGCGCTGAGCAATGTAATAAACACCGTCCAGCAAAACAGTAAGCAGATGGCTCTTTCTTCCGGACAGATCGCGGTAATTTCATCTGAAATATCCAGTTCAAACACGCAGGAACAGGAGAGTTCCGAACAAGTCCTGCAGGCGATTGAGTCTCTGCAGGAGATATCCGCCACGGTCAGCACCCAGGTGGAGCAGGCACGGGCAACCGTTGAGGAAACAGAACAACAGGCACACCAGGGAGCGCTTGTCGTTTCTCAAAATATCGAAGAGCTGGCGGGAGCAGTCGGCAGCGTCAACAGCACGGCTGAGCAGATGGAAGCCCTGAAAAACGCAACCGGCCAGATTCATATGATTATTGAATCCATTCAAAATATAGCCGATCAAACCAACCTGCTGGCGCTCAATGCCACAATAGAGGCGGCAAGGGCTGGTGAGGCGGGCAAGGGTTTTGCCGTTGTTGCCAATGAAATTAAAGAACTGGCCAAGCAGACCGCCGAATCAACCATGGAGATAACCAACCTGATCAATCGTCTTACGGAACGCGTGGACGGTTCGGTTGGTTCCATGGAGCAGGTGGTGGAGCGGGTCCACAACTCACAACAACAGGCGGAACAGACGGTCCAGGCCTTTAGGGCAATGAAGGAGGGCGTAAACAGCACCACACAGAACACCACCCATATTGCTGAGTATAATCAGCAACAGGCTGAACAACTGGATTTGCTGCATGACAGATTAAACGAATTGTTTGAGGTACTCAGGCAGTCCACCAGCAAGGCCCGTGAAACAACCATGGTCGCCGATGATCTGCATCTTGTTTCAGAAGAACTCAATAAAATATTGGCCGGTTTTATCCCCGAGCCGACCGAGCCCGTCAAGCGGGCAGAGGGGGAGAAACGTCAGTCTCCCCGCATTGAAAATCGAGTGAAAATTTCCATTGAGCAGCAAGGAGTTACTATTTCCGGAGTCAGCCGGGATATCAGTATGGGCGGTATAAAACTCAAATGTAATCATCGGCTTCAGCGCGACGGCACCCTCATACTCAGGATACATTTGCCGGCAAATTCCTCTTTCGGCGAAGAAAACACGATTGAGATTGAAGGCCGGATTGTTCATGAAGAAAAACAGAAGGATTATTTCTATTACGGGATCAAATTCAAGAAGTTGAATAGCAACCAGCAGCAGATGGTTCGACAGATTTTTGATTACTTCGGTAAACCATATCAATACGCCTGACAAAATGTCGGATATGCAGAACAAAAACTACGATATCGGGACACGGAGAATTCTGCTCGCCGGGGAATCGAGCGACGCCGGCGGTCAGCTTGTCATGCTGCTTGAACAGCAGGGCTACAAAATCCTGAAGGCGCCCAACGGAGGCATGGCCGTTGAGCTTGCGGAACAGACAAGGCCGGCGCTTGTCCTGATGGACGGAGCAATGCCTGTTATGGATGGTTTTTCCGTCTGTACTCACCTCAAAAACCAGGAAGAATTCAAACATATTCCAATCCTGCTGGTGATTGAGCATGAACAGGAGGATATTGTCGCCCGGGTTTATGATGCCGGTGCTGATGATTATATAACCAGGCCTGTTCAATGGTCCTGTCTGCTGTACCGGATACACTACCAGCTCAGGCAGCAACGTTTAATGGGTCAACTGCAGGAACAAACCAGGGAGATTGAGCATGCGAGAATTACCGCCGAAGCATCAACGCATGCCAAATCGGAATTCCTTGCCAATATGTCCCATGAACTGCACACGCCCATGCATGGTATCCTGAGCTATACGCGTTTCGGCTTAAAAAGGATTGACACGGCGCCAAGGGAAAAACTGAAAGAATTTTTCCAGGAAATTGAGGACAGCGGCAGCAGACTTGACAGTCTGCTCAATGATCTTCTTGAGCTGGCCAGACTTGAAGCGGGCAAGGTGCACTATGACCTGCGAACGGGAAACGTGGTAGATGAGGTGGTGACCGTATTTGATGAACTTGCCCATGTGGCCGAAGAAAAACGAATTTGCCTGATAAAAGAAATCCCGGAGCGACCGGTCATGGTCAGAATCGACAGGTTACTGATTGGCCGGGTATTACGGACCCTTGTGTTGAATGCCATCAAGTTCTCCGATGCGGGCGGCGAGATACGAATTACTGTTCAAAAAAAACCGCCAACCATTGACATGCTGAAAGACAATGAAGTGGAGGTTGCAATCCGTGACCGGGGAATTGGGATACCGGCAGAGGAGATCGGCCGGGTTTTTGATAAATTTCTCCACAACAGCATGACCAGAGGAGAGTCCTATGGCACGGCAATGGGTCTCTCCATCTGCAGGCAGATTATCGAAGATCACGGAGGAAAAATACAGGCGCGGAGGAACCCGAAGGGAGGGGCCGTCTTTTCCTTTATTCTGCCGGTGGCGCATGGGCATAAAACGAGACGGCATGAGCGCCTGCCGTCCTCTCCAGAACACGGAACACGGAAATGAATGACCTGCTTTTTAACCGACCCGTAAAAAGTCAAAATACATCCAAAGAGGGCTTGGTAACAACACAAAACATGCAATGATCAGGTGGAGGGGACAGGTTGCCGTCAAGCCGGCTGATATCGTGAAAGTCGCCCCGACACAGGGCGTAGCAAATCGAAGTTTTTATGAGACATCGTATATAAGGAGAAAAACATGACAGGCGCACTTGTTCAAGTTGTTGATGATAATGACCGAAACGTAAAAATCTGCCGGGAGATTCTTGAGCTGGCTGATTTCACGGTGGTTTCCGCAGAAGACGGCAGGGCGGGCCTGCAGATGGCAAAGAGTCTTTTACCCGATGTAATCTTACTTGACATCATGATGCCGGTTATGAACGGGATGGAAATGCTGCGCCGGTTGCGTGAGGATTCACTCATTCAACACATCCCTGTCCTGATGCTGACAGCGAGAAGCACAACGGAAGATGTGGTACAGGCCCTGGACAACGGCGCCAACGATTACCTGACCAAGCCCTTTTCCGGGGAAGAACTCGAGGCCAGGGTACGGACCCTGTGCCGGATGAAAAAGGCGGAAGACACCATTCGGGAGCAAAATGAAATTCTGGAAAAAAAAGTCCGGGAACGGACCGCGGAACTGGACGCCACCAGGCTGGAAATCGTGCGCCGCTTAGGGATGGCCGCCGAGTACCGTGACAATGAGACAGGAGAGCATATCATCCGCATGAGCAGGATGTGCATGCGGCTCGGCGAGCTGTACGGCCTGGACCACCAGCACCAGGAACTGCTCCTCAATGCCAGCCCCATGCATGATATTGGCAAGATCTCCGTTCCCGATGCCATCCTCCTGAAAACAGGAAAACTTACTGCTGAGGAATGGCGGACCATGACCGAGCACACAACCATCGGCGCCCGGCTGCTGGACGGCCATGATTCGCTCCTCATGCGCATGGCCAGGGACATCGCCCTGACCCATCATGAGAAATGGGACGGCACCGGCTATCCGGCCGGACTGCATGGTGAGCAAATACCCATTGAAGGACGGATTGTCGCCATTGCCGACGTCTTTGACTCCCTGACCTCACGGCGGCCGTATAAAGATCCTTACCCGATTAAAGTTGCCTGTGAAATGATGGCGGAAGAACGGGGCAAACATTTTGACCCGGCGCTTATTGACATTTTTTTGCGGAACATAGATGAATTTGAACGCATAAAAAGGGAAAACAACGATGAATTTACCGATTCGGAAAATTTTGCATTGAGCGAGCGGGACAGGGAACGAATGTCCCGCAGGCACACCGGTAATTTGCAACCGGTTACAGTTGAATGATGATAATTATCATTTAAAAAAATACAAGGAGGATCACCATGCCGTTAATCAAATGGCGGGATTCATATTCAGTAGGTGTTGAACAATTTGACAATGAACACCGCAAACTGGTTGAATTAATCAACAGGATGTTTGTCATTGTCCGGGACAAGGATGACGTGTCGGCAGTCAGCGATGCCGTCGGCCGACTCATTGATTACACCCAGTTCCATTTTAAATCCGAAGAGGCTGCCCTGCAACAAGCCGGCTTCCCAAACCTTGGAGCACATAAAAAGCAACATGCGGAACTGGAACGACAGGTCATAGCCTTCCAGCAGCGAATACTGACGGAGAATGAATCGGTGCGGGTCGAATTCTATTCATTCCTGCGGGAGTGGCTGATTAAACACATCCTGGAAGAAGATAAAAAATATACAAAATTTCTCACTGATACGGTACCGGCATAGAGGAAAGACCATGGAACAGAAAATAAAAATCCTCATCGTTGACGATGACAGAACCAACGTAAAAATTCTTCTTGAGATCCTTGAGTTTGAGGAAGAGTACCTCACCCACTGGGTTTCCTCGGGCGAAGACTGCCTGGATGTGCTGCCGGAGTTCCAACCGGATGTTATTCTCCTTGATATTATGATGCCCGGCATTGACGGCTACGAGGTCTGCCGGCGAATCAGGCGCGATCCCGATTATGCGGATGTCAAGATTATCATGCTTTCCGGCCGGGCCATGCAGGATGAAATAAAAAACGGTCTTGCGGCAGGCGCCGATCAGTACCTGTCCAAGCCTTTCGGTATGGACGAACTCTTACAGTCACTGGAAACGGTCCAGGCCTGAACACATCTTTTGCCGGTACTGACGATACCGTCATTTATGGAAAATTACGGGAGAACCCCATGAATTTTTGCAAACGCCTTGTTCCCAAACGGGTAAAAACCAAGACCCTGGTTGCCCTGGCCGTCATTATCGGTATAATGGTCGCGGTTCCAGTTATCCTGATGTATCGTAACAACATCAGGGACGTAATGGTCAAAACCCGGCTGGAGCTGCAAAATGATGCCGCCTTTGTCAACCGGCAACTGCTGGAAAACAGCGCTGCCCGCCTGCGGCTGCTGGCCCATACCGTAGCCGATATTCCCTCGGTCCGCGAGTACTTCGGCCGGAGGGACCGGACAGCCCTGTTAGGGGTCACCATGCCCATTTATCGCGACCTAAAAAAAATCATCGACCTGAACGTCTTTCATTTCCACCTGCCGCCGGCCACCTCCTTTCTCCGTCTGCAGAAACCAGGGAAATACGGCGACGACCTGTCCGGCTTTCGCTTTACCGTGCTGGCCGTCAACCGGACCCACCAGGACGCCTTTGGCATGGAAGTAGGCAGGGCCGGGGTATCGGTACGGGCGGTGGTGCCGGTCAGCTATCAGGGGCAGCCTGTGGGATCAGTTGAGTTCGGCGCTCCGGTCAACGATACCCTGCTCGCAAAAATAAAAGAAATCGTCGGCGCCGACATTGCCGTTATAGTGCCGGATGGTAATGGCTTTAAATACCAGGCCGCAACCATGCATGCCCCCCTGTCTCCGGACACGTTTTCCATTCTGCATAAGGTTATCCGTGACAACCGAAAAATAATTAAAGCAAGTAAAAGCAACAACAAAAACATACTGACAATTTACTCACCGATACCCGATTACAGCGGTAAAATTGTCGGGGTATCGGCTATTCCCCTGGATTATTCAGCAAAACTGGCCGTCGCCCAAAAAACGTCCCTTCACATCCTGGAGGTCGGGGCGGCAGCACTTCTCCTGGTACTCACCCTGGTCTTTTTTCTCTTTCACCAGTTGATCGACAAACCGCTGGCCGGGGTCAGGCAGGTACTTGAAGCGGCGGCGGCAGGAGACCTCAGCCGCCAGGTCGATACTGCAAAGATTAAAGGTATCAACTGCTCTGAAAAACTGCATTGCAGCAAAACCGAATGTACGATGCACGGGAAAACCGGTTACTGCTGGGAAGAGGCGGGCTCTTCTTCCTCTCACGTCCAATGTCCGAAAATCCTGAGCGGTGAATATAAATCCTGCAGCGAATGCAAAGAATGTTACGGAGCGGTAGTCCAGGATGAATTTTCCGAGCTCACCGCTTCGGTCCATGGGTTGATCGCCAATACCCGCAGGATGGTGGGAGATATTCGGCAAAACAGCCACGATCTGCACCAGTCATCGGCCAGCCTTTCCCAGGTCGCCGACACCATGGATCTGGATGCCTCGGAAACCGCCCAGCGTTCTGAAAGCGTGGCAGCAGCGGCAGAAGAGATGAGTGCCAACATGGGCAGCGTGGCAGCGGCCACCGAAGAGGCCGCCGCCAACGTCAACATGATGACGGCAGCCACTGAAGAAATCGGCAGCACGGTGGGTGAGATCCGCACCTCCACGGCCAAGGCCAGGGACATCACCGATCAGGCAGTCAAAGAAGCCGTTGATATCTCGCACAAGGTTGACGAACTTGGTATTTCGGCCCAGGACATCGGCAAGGTCACGGAAACCATCACCGAGATATCCTCCCAGACCAACCTGCTGGCCCTGAATGCCACCATTGAAGCTGCCCGGGCCGGTGAGGCAGGCAAGGGATTTGCCGTGGTCGCCAATGAGATCAAGGACCTTGCCAGGCAGACGGCCGAGGCCACCGGTGAAATAAAACAGCGGATCGATGGTATTCAAAACTCGACCAGTGTCACGGTCGGCGGCATCAGGACCATTACTGAAATCATCAATGAGATTGATGCGATTGTCTCCAATATCGCCACCGCCCTGGATGCGCAGGCCGGAACCATGACCGAGCTGACCAGCAATATCCAGCAGGCGGGCCAGGGGATCGGCGAGGTTGCCGAAAATGTGGCCCAGAGTTCAACCGTCTCCCAGGAAATCGCCTCGGATATTTCCCAGGTAAGCCATGCCGCCGGAGAAATTACCGACGGCACCGGTCAGGTCAAGGAAAAGGCCGATGAGTTGAAAAATTATGCGGCAAACCTGCGCACCCTGATCGAAAAGTTTAAACTCGAGTAAGAAGGCTTTTCAGTGGACTATTGCCTAAATTGAACGATTTTCATTTCGCCCCAAGCTGTAGGTTTTGTGCTGTTTCATTGTAGTTAAGCCTACATGGGACAGCGCAAAGCCTGCAGATTGGGAATGAAATGGAAATCCCGGAGGGTTTCACACCATCTGCAACATTTTATAAAGAAATCACTTATAATCATTTATCTTTTTTTATTTGCAGATGGGGTGAAACGCTCAATTTAGGTATTGCTCAGTTTCCGTCACCTAACCCGGAAAAACATGGAGAAAGATGGACAGCGACCACATTCTTGTCGTTGAAGACAACGAAACCAATCGGGTTTTTCTGAACCTCATGCTGGAGGATGAGTACCGGGTCAGCCTGGCGGAAAACGGGGAACAGGCACTGCGGATGGCCCGGACGGAGCCGCAGCCGCAAATGATCCTCCTGGATATCGTCATGCCGGGCATGGACGGGTACGAGGTGTGCAGACGACTCAAGGCCGATCCCGCAACCAGGGACATTCTCATCATCTTTTTCACCTCCCTCCTGGAAGAAGGAGGCGAATACAAGGGATTAAGCATGGGCGCAGTTGACTATATCGCCAAACCGATACAGCCGCAACTGCTGAGAATACGCATCAAACAGCACCTGGAACTGCTGCATGCCAGGGAAAATCTCAAAAATGCCCTTGACCAGGAGCACCGGGCCAACCAGGCGAAATCGGAATTTCTCGCCAACATGTCCCATGAAATGCGCACGCCCATGCATGCCATTTTAAGTTATGCCAATTTCGGCCTTAAACGTATCGACAAAGTGCCTCGGGAAAAACTGCATCAATACTTTCAGGAGATAAAAGACAGCGGCGACCGGCTTATTCTACTGCTCAATGATCTGCTCGACCTGGCCAAACTGGATGCGGGCAGCATGCGCTATTCCATGGCCAGGGGAGATATTACTGCCGTTGCCGGCCGTGTTGCCGGGGAATTTACGGCCGCGGCCGAAGAACATGGTATCTGCCTTGAGTTAATCGTTCCGGACAAACCGGTTGTCGGCTGGTTTGACGAGGCCAGGATCGGCCAGGTCATAGGCAACCTGCTCTCCAACGGCCTTAAATTCAGCAAGCCGGGGAAAAAAATATCCATCCGCGTCGAGCA
>JALSNT010000087.1 GCA_026986885.1 Desulfobulbaceae bacterium | reverse complement strand
GATGTCACAAAAACAAAGGCCGCTATAAAAATTCAAGATTTTTTGTTTTCCAAAATTATGTTTCAGACACCAGATTTTACGATTGCGTCAAGTTTATCTAAACCGCATGCCGCAAGAGTTCTTAAAACCCTCATGCAACATAATATTGTAAAAATAATATCACCCGCTAAAGGAAGAAGGCCTGCAATTTATGGCTTCACTGGCCTTATGGAAATAATAGAAAGCGAACAATGCAATTAACCTGACCCGCAACTCGTCGGCGAATTTTGGGGCAGTTTCAAGCTGGTAGCTGTCAATAAAGGTAATCGGAAGCTGGTCGGCGGGCAGGTTATCGCGGTCGTTCTCCGAACCATACCAGGAGATTTCCATGCTCCCCGAGTCGCCGTTTTATCAAAACAGTCTGCAGACATTGCAAAAGTCACCTCTCTGCAGGGGGCTTAACAGACAACTGCTGGAAGACATGATGCAGCTCTTTACCCGCAGATGCTGGGGCAAGGGGACCCGGTTTTCCGACCAACAGAGCAAAAACTATTTCCATATCATTCTCCATGGCCGTCTCAAACTGACAAGAATGCATCCGGAAACCGGACGCGCCCTCACCCTCTGGTTGTTAGGCCCCGGTGACGGTTATGATATCGTCAGCCTGTTAGACGGCCTGGAACACGATATTATGCCGGTGGTCCTTGATGAAGTCGAAACCCTGACGACCCGGGCCGAGACCGCCAGGCAATGGATTGCCGATCATCCTGAATTTAATCGTTGTTTCCTTCCCTATCTCGGTGAACAGATGCGCCACCTGGAAGACCTGTCCACCAACCTTGCCCTCCATGATACGATTACCCGGCTGGCCCGCTTGATTCTTCACTATGTCAGCCTGCAAAAAGACACCTCTTCCACCGACAACTATCCGGTGCGGTTAATTAACGATTTCTCCCACGAAACCCTTGCCTGCATGGTCGGTTCCGTACGCACCGTCATCAATCGTCATCTGCAGCAGTTGAAAAAAGACGGAATCGTTGATTTTCATCGCGGCTATCTTACGGTACGAGACCTTGAACGGCTCGCCCTGCAGGCAGGACAGTTTCTGCACCGGAAACGGTTAGACAAAAAATAGTTCTTTTTTAATTACCCCGTTGCTCCGGCCATGAAACCGGATCACCTACCGCAAAGCTTTCCTCTGCCTGATTTCAGTTCAATACAGGGGAGGAGGCGTTACTTTTTTGACCGACAGAAACCTGGTCCTGGTAGTCCCGGAGGATATCCTGTGAGAAAAAATATTGACAAATATGCATAATTGAGGCATCAGTATACATATGAGAACAACACTCAATATAGATGATCAGATTTTAGAGAAAGCCTCTCTTTTAACCGGCATCAAAGAAAAAACATCATTGGTGAAGCTCGGCCTCGAAGCATTAATTGCCCGTGAAAGCAGCAAACGTCTTGCAATGCTTGGTGGTACCGAAAAAGAGTTGAGGAATATCCCAAGGCGAAGACCGGCAAAGTCATAAGCACTTATGGTTCTTGTTGATACCTCAATATGGATAAACCATCTCAGGGCCGGGGACCGACATTTGGAAAAACTCCTGCTCAATGGCGAGGTCTCATGTCATCTCCACATTATCGGTGAACTTGCCTGTGGTAACATAAAAAACAGGCAGGAAATTCTATCGCTGCTTCAAGAACTGCCCCGGGCGCCCCTCGTCGAATTTGATGAATTCTTATATTTTGTAGCGCAAAATAAATTACATGGCAGAGGTATTGGCTTTGTTGATATTCACCTGATGGCTGCAGCAAAACTTGGTCAACTGCCTTTATGGACAGGAGATAAAAGATTACAAGCTGCGAGCGCTGATCTCAATCTGCTGTATACAAAGAAAAACTGATATTTTCTCACTGATCCAAAGCACGATGCGGCAGATCGAGATTTTTACGACACTATCCCCGGCTTTCTCCATGCCAAGCCTGATTGTTTAATCCGTCTACACTTTCCCTTTTCTGATTACCACTCAAACTCAGCCAAACTGAAACCAGGGATACCATCGCTCTTTCCGGTGAAATGTAGCTACATGAATTCAGGCTTAAAAATAAAGCAATAGGCAATCGGTTATTTCGATTTTAGCGATGTTATCCTTTTTTGCTGAGCAATGGTAGTAATCAAATTTCATTTTCCAGCCAATCTACCAGGTGCACGGCATGTAAAAATGGCCTGTCAGGACAATGACAGCGTCTTTTTTTCTTCGATCTTTCTCTGTTTATGCCCCCGCAAAACAATTAAAAAAATATTTTTCTGTAACCTGGGTAGCAGAATCATCCGGAAGAACCAGGTAATTTCACTGTATATGAGCAGAAATCTATAAATAACTTACAGGGGAGGCGAGAAATGCTGCGTTCGGCATTACCGAAACCAGTTCTCACCCATGACAGGAATTGT
The DNA here is from genome assembly GCA_026986885.1 of Desulfobulbaceae bacterium. The sequence goes on along the minus strand of JALSNT010000087.1, from coordinate 2,266 downwards.
TGCGTCGCGCTTTTCAGCCGCTGCACGGAAGCCCTCGGTGCCTTAAAAAAACTTATAGCTAAAGGTTTTTCCGGGGATAAAATCGCGGCCTTCGGCACAATTTCACCGTGGATGGTGTCCTATCTCTCTCAACTGGATCAACCACCTGAGTTTCCCCGATCCATGGTCCTAACGCTGCAAAATAATGAATCCGTGGTTGTCATCGGCTTCCCCGCCACTTCCGTTTCCAGGGAAAGAGATAACGGCAACGCGCTAGACAAAACACACATCCTCTCCCTGTTATTCACTGAAATGGACATACCGGTCGCCAATCTACACGACTATGCCTCAGCCCTTGCTCATCGACAACTGCTCGTCCTTGTTCGCGGCTCATCCCCGGAGGTGGAGAAGGCTGCTGAACTGCTGGCAACGGGTACGGAAATCGAGGTGGCCGTCTACGAAGGAGTATGCACATGAAGTCCTGAAAAAACGAGGACTCAGCGATCTAATTTACAAAGGAACAGGTAATGTGCCGGTGGCCCTTTTAAAAAGCAGCCAGGGACACCTCATTGATGGTACGCAAAAAAACAAAAGATTCCGGCACCCGAGACAAGAAGGGTGCCGGAGCATAATATGAAGGATTATTCGGCAAGCAGGACAACATAGCGGGTATACTCACCGGAACGCACCCTAAGCAGGACCTGTTTTTTATCTTTTGCTTTTTTAAGCGCCTGTTTCAACTCTTTGAGATTATGCACCCTTATCTTATTCACTCCTTCGATGAGTTGTCCGGCCTGTAAACCAACCTTCCCGGCGGGACTGTCGGGTTCAACTTCGGCAATCAGGACACCTTGATTTTTCTCATAACCAAACTGCCCGGCCAACTCTTTCGTCAAATCCTGCAGGCTCAGGCCCATATCCGCAAGAGGTGAGTTCATCATATGTTGCCCGGCCCGCGCAAATTTGGCCGGCTGTTCGCCGATGGTCACGGGGATACTGTATTTTTTGCCGTCCCGAATGACCCTCAGCACAAGCTTTGTCCCGGGAGAGGTCATGGCAATGGTATTTCGCAGTTCGCCCACATTATCAATCGATTTACCATCAATGGCAATGACAACATCACCCTGCTTGATTCCGGATTTTTCCGCAGGTGATTTCGCATTGACCTCGGAGATGAGAACACCATGGGTAGATTTAAGATTAAACGATTCGGCAAGGTCTTTATTTACGTTTTGAATCATGACGCCGAGCCAGCCGCGAGTAACCTTGCCATGCTGTAAAAGTTGCTGTTCAATATTTTTGGCCATATTTATGGGAATGGCGAATCCAATACCCATATAACCACCACTGCGCGAGAATATCGCCGAATTAATACCGATTACCTCGCCATGGATATTCAGCAGCGGTCCACCTGAATTGCCGGGATTAATAGCGGCATCGGTCTGAATGTAATTTTCATAATCACTGAGCCCCATATGGTTGCGACCCTTGGCACTGACGACTCCAACCGTTACAGTCTGCATCAATTCAAAAGGATTACCGATGGCAATGACCCATTCACCGACCTGGATTTTATCAGAATTGCCGAGCGGCAGTACCGGCAAATTTTTACCGTCAATTTTAATCAATGCAACGTCGGACTGGGGATCAGTTCCCACAACTTTGGCGGTAAATTCGCGCTCATCGGCCAGGCGTACTGTTATTTTATCCGCACCCTCGACCACGTGATTATTGGTCAGGATATACCCATCTTTAGATATAATAAAACCGGACCCCGCACCCCGCTGTTTGAATTCACGCCGGTGAGATCCCTTCGGGTGCTTAAACTGAGGCCCGAAAAATCGCTGAAAAAAAGGATCATTAAAAAAATTATTGGGATTGCCGGGTCCCCCGGCTGTATGCACTGATTTCTCCACACCCACAAAGACCACCGCCGGTTCGGCCTTTTTCACCACCGCTGCAAAAGCCTTACCTGTTCGGTCAAGCAGGGCAATATTGGCAGAATCATCGCTGGCGAATACACCGGCTGCGGGCAAAAGGAGCAAAGAGGTTATTACCATTGCAGCAAGGAGATATCTTACTGATATTACTCCAACATGTATTGGCTTGTTCATGAATATTTCTCCAGATAAATTTACGTTAAAGATTGTTTCAATGGAAGTATTTAAAAAACGAAACTCCTATTATATAAAAAAAATGATCCTCCTGTATTTATTTCATGATGTCCAACAAAAAAATTCCCATACTATGAACAATTAAACCCCATGCGGGAAAAAATATGCCGAAA
>JALSNT010000086.1 GCA_026986885.1 Desulfobulbaceae bacterium | reverse complement strand
GAGTATATAGGTATTGGCCGGATAGCTGGAATGGGCCTGGCCTACTGAATCCGCGCCCGGATAGGCACAGGACTCCGTCGCCAGAATCAAAATCTTATTCTCTTGTGTATCATGAGCCATGTTGATCAGTCCTGTTGAAAGGGTAAAAACAAGAAGCAATCGTTTTTCAATCAATTGACAGCAGGCTATTTTTTTCGGGTTATGTAATGCTTGTCGTAGCCATCCGCCTCCACATATCCCAGGTATTCGTGGCCCACCTTGTTTGCCCAGGCCTTGAGGTCGACCCGGGTCCCCTCGTCATTGGAAAAAACTTCTACCACTTCGCCGACCTTGACTTTACCGATGCTTTTTTTTGCCTCAAGTAAAGGGCCGGGACAGGCGGAACCTCGGGAATCCACGGTATATGCGGCAGTGACGTTACTTAAATCTGACATGATGTTCTCCTTTTTCGAAATACTTATTCAATAATGGCGTCGTAAAAACTTCGATCTGCTGCGTCGTGTGTCGGAATGACTCAAGACATGCCATCTACAGGGGCATTTTTTTTTACCAGCCGATAACCTGATCCGAATTTGTAAAAAGGTCATTGACCACGGTACCGGTTGTGGTTTCAACTCCCTCGATCAGCATGGTCGCAGGATCCACATTGCGTGCCTTGAGACAGGGGCTGCAGATCTTGATTTTACCGCCATTATCAAGAAAGTCACGTATCAGACGATCCATGGGAAGACGGGAAGGAGCCTGAATGGTTTCCGCGTATCCCTTATAGGCCAGCCGGGTTGCCTCGCCAAACAACATCATGGTGACATCGTTTTCCATGGAGACCCCGATATTGGCCACTGTAAAAGCTGTCAGCACCTTTTCCGGTCGCTCACCACCATCATGAAGCACATAAACCAGTTTTTTGATTTCTTCGGACATAATTCCTCCCTTTGTTCAATTCATCTTTTCCCTGTAGAACAAATCCTCTGTAAAACTTAAAAGCAATGGACATGCCTGTTTTCTCATGAAAAACAGCTTGACGCCTAACTATTTAATATCTTGTTTAAATAATAAAATTATATACGTGACATTCGACAATTCAGCTATGACAGCCCCATGAATCCCTGTCCATTTGCATCTAACATGTTAAAGTGTTAATAAAAATATTAACACTTTGTTAAAATTTAACAGTAATGCGACATGAAACAGACCTTTAACAGATATTGGAAAACCGTGGTGGATACCATACAGGAAGGCGTTATTGTCGTTGATCCTGATGGAATTATTGTTTTTGCCAACCACGCCTTTCTGCAACTGGCCGGTTACAAATCGGACGAACTCATTGGTCAGCCCTGCTCCCGATTGAACTGCAGTGGCTGCTCCCTGCAACGCCAACGGGAACCGCAGCTCTGGTGCCGGCTCTTCCGGGAGGGGATGCTTAAGAAACAGCAGTGTGTACTCACCCGTCGTGACGGCAGTCAGGTCCATCTGTTTAAAAATGCCAGTGTACTCAGAGACGCTAACGATCAGGTGCTTGGCGCTGTTGAAACCATGGCGGACATTACCGAACTCCTGGAGCAGGAAACAAAAATCGAGGCATTTAAAAGGGAATTGCGCAGTCGCGATACCTTCCACGGTATGATAGGCATTTCCGCTTCCATGCAGCGGGTTTACAGCCTGATCAACAACGCGGCCGATTCGGATGCCCCATTGATAATCTTTGGTGAGTCGGGTACAGGCAAAGAACTTGTTGCTCAGGCCCTCCATAAAATCAGCAGTCGTCGGAATTTTCCCTTTGTTAAGGTCAACTGTGCCGCGTTAAATGAATCACTGCTGGAAAGCGAACTGTTTGGCCATGTCAAAGGGGCCTATACCGGTGCCATTCATAATCGTAAAGGACGTTTTGAAGCGGCGGACGGAGGTTCTATCTTTCTCGATGAAATTGGCGATCTGCCTCTTGCAACCCAGGTAAAACTGTTACGTGTTCTTGAAGAAAAAATCGTTGAACGTGTTGGCGACAACAATCCCATTCCTGTAAATGTACGCATTATTTCAGCCACGAATAAAAATCTGGCGGCAATGGTCCGTCGAAGAACTTTTCGCGAGGATTTCTTTTATCGAATTAATGTCATTCCCGTGCAAATTCCTCCGCTTCGAGAACGAATTGATGATATTCCATTGCTTGCCGAAGCTTTTTTTCGTCGTCTGCAGTTGAAGACGGATAAGAATATCAGAGGAATCAGCAACGAGGCCATGGAACTACTTATAAAATATGACTGGCCCGGAAATGTCCGTGAATTGAGAAGCAGTTTTGAATATGTCTTTGTCACCTGTCAGGGCACAACTGTCAAGCCGGAAGATCTTCCACCCATAATCCGGAATCACAAACCTCGTTTTTTTAATCATGAAGTTTCCGCTATTTCTACCGCCAACAGGAAAGAGCGACAAAAGAGGGAGCTGATCAAGGCTCTGGAAACGGCTGGAGGTAACAGAAGCCGAGCAGCTGAAATTCTTGGCGTATCCCGGGTAACGGTCTGGAATAGAATGAAACGCTTTGGTGTCTCAGTTTGAAATGGACTAGCATTGTCAAGGCATAATTTTGTCGCCACACATGCGTAAGCTGGCTGGTGCAGGCCGGGATTCCTCTTTTTACGATAAAGGAAATCATGGGACATTCAACCATTTCTTTGACGGAGCGATACAGCCACCTGGCCCCCTGTGCCTTTCAGGATGCAGGTGGGGCTATGGACCAGGCAGCCTGCGAAATAACACGAAGGCCCAAAATCGAAGGTTGTGAATATGATGAACTCGTAAAAAGTAAAAATCATATTACTTGATGGCTAAGTAAAAACACAGATATACAGGTAAGCGCAGACTCCGAGGAGTAGTGTGCTGTGGCGGGTCTTAGCTATACATGTAGTATGTTGAGAAGCGCCACAGAATACACGACGCAGTAGATCGAAGTTTTTACGACACCATCAAATATGACAAATACTCTTGAGTAGCCTTATAATATAAGCTAATACGGCAAAGAAAGAGATTAAATGGATTATGAGGCCATTCGAAAATGTTGAGAGAAGATAAATGCCGACAATACTGAGGGTGGGGCCATATCGGTTCTTCTTTTATGCAAGTGATAACGAGGAGCCGATCCATGTGCATGTTGAACGAGAGAATAATATCGCAAAATTCTGGATTGATCCTGTCCGATTACAAAAGAGCGGTGGGTTTCGACGACCGGAAATAAGCAGGATTGCGAATATCATTGAAGAGAATCAAATTGAAATTGTGGAGGCATGGTATGAGTACTTTGGCCATTGAATTAGATATACCGGACGCCATTGATGTACATGTAACAGAAGATGCTCTGATCGTTGAATTGAGTGATGGGAGGACGATAGCAGTGCCTCTGGATTGGTATCCGAGGCTTAAACATGCCACGGAAGAGGAAAAAGCAAATTGGAGGCAAATTGGTGGCGGCCAGGGGATTCACTGGGAAGATATTGATGAGGATGTCAGTGTTGAAGGGCTTTTGGCAGGAAAGACCTCTGGGGAGAGCCAATCTTCCTTAAAAAAGTGGCTCGAAAAGAGAGAGCGCCTGACGAATAAGGTTAGATTGCGTGAACGTAGCGAACCACAATCCGAACCATTTGCTGGACAGGCCCGGTGAGATTGATAAATAAAGCCCTGTCCCCGGAGGGAACCCCGAAATTTGAAACCGTTAAAAAGGTGATTGAAGCCTTTGGCTGTAACTTACTGTGGTTTGAACTGATGAAAAGAGATGTTGGCCGGGAACTGCTTGCAGGTATTAAGGCCATAAAACATGGGCAGGGGAGGAGGACCGCAATACTATTGCCTTCCGGCTTAAAGTTCGATGCGTTAAAAGATCAGATCGAGGATGAGCCGGCCGGGCTGGAGGTATTGGCCGATCAGCAGGATGATTACGTTGATTTTGACCCTGCGGACTATGTTGACAATTCTGTTACTTTGGCAAGAATGAAAGCGCAGGTAAAACGGAGTGACCTTGCCCGGCACATGAAGGTTACCCAGTCTTATATATCCAAGCTTGAACATGCCGATCAGGTTTCCGCTGAGGCCTTGCAGAAGGTCCTGACTGCCCTGCAGGAAATAAGGAAAATCCGTACCTGTTGAAGGGAGAATGGTGGATGACAGTGGTTGCATCATGGAATTTGGCAATTGTTGTCATCCTCTTTATTCCCCCGGAAATTGGTCACACTAAAATACGCCAGGCAGCGCCATTTTTCCGGATTAATTTACCTATGCCAACGGGGTAGCAATAGGTTGCATAATAACGGCGCTGAAAATCAGATGGCCGGAATGAAAAGGAATGCTGCCTTGGGACTCTACCCCAAACCCCGAGGTTTTTTAAGACATCAGGAGGACAGCGAGGAAAAAAGGGAGCCGGCGGAGATGGTTTGAGGGCACTCTTCAGAATAAACCGCAGGAAAAAAATTTCATCATCATCGCAAAGAAAATAATTCCCTGCTGATTGTTATGCATATCATCTGGGTACCTACACGGGTACCTATTACAAAAAAAGAACTTAGGCTAAATGCCTAAGTCCTTGATATTGCTGGTGGGCCGTGTAGGATTCGAACCTACGACCAATTGATTAAGAGTCAACTGCTCTGCCAGCTGAGCTAACGGCCCATTGTCTGTGGAAAGCGGTATCTATGTAGCACAGCAGGAGTGCAGCGTCA
>JALSNT010000085.1 GCA_026986885.1 Desulfobulbaceae bacterium | reverse complement strand
AACCCCTGTTCCCGGCGTGAGAGGCCGGTGTCCTGGACCGCTAGACGATGGGGCCTTATGGTAGTGAGGCTTTGTAAAATATCTCCAGGCCTTTGTCAAGGTGCTTTCTTGCTATTGCCGGGAAAAGAAATCTTCCGGCAGTCCTTTTTAAGGATGCTTTGTACAAATGCATTGAGTTTTTGTGGAAAATCAGGGTGTTTTCTGATGGCTCCCCTGGTATCGACGCCGGGATAAAAAAGACCGCCGTCATAGAGCACGTCCATGGCATCAAAAACATAGCGGGCGCAGAGTTCGGCTCCGGTAAAGACTTGTTTACCCCGCGTAGCGGCAACGCTGATCAGGTATCCTCTTCGCTGATTATCCGAAGGGATACATTGTTTCAGCAGGTATTTTCTGCTCCACAGTGCCTGGCACCGGTCGATAAAGGCCTTGGTTTGCGCTGTAAGCCCATAAAAATAGATGGGTGAGGCGATGATAATTTTGTCCGCGTTGATTATACGTTGATATAATGTCTGCATATCGTCATCAATGACACAGTTGCCCTCTTTTTCGCAGCCGCCGCATCCCAGGCAGGGATGGATAGCCAGATCGGCAAGACGCGACAGTTGCACGGATACATTGTTGTCCTGCAACTGCTTTGCTACGGCTGCCGCAAGAATTTCGGTATTGCCCTTTTTTCGGGGACTGCCCGTCAGGATGAGGGTTTCCATTACATGATGATCTCAGAGGTTGTTTCGGTAAGGGTGTTGCTGGTTGTTCTTTTGTTAAGACGATTAAAAAAGGCGGTGATATCATATAACTGCCCGGCAAGCTCATCGTTGATAAATCTGGCTGCGCAACGCCATTGCCAGTTGCCTTTACTGGTGCCCGGGGTATTCATCCGGCAGTCGTTACCAAATCCGAGAATATCCTGCAGGGGAATAATGGCGGTGTCGGCCACCGAGGAATAGGCCAGGTAGATCATGTCATGGTGAAACGATGCGGCATCATCGTTGACTTGATTGGCCTGCCTTTTTGCCTGGTTCCGTGCCTGTGGAGATGTATCCGGACTCAGGTACCAGCCCACGGCCGTGTCATTGTCATGGGTCCCCGTATAGACCACGCAGTTGTGATGAAAATTATGCGGCAGGTAACTGTTGTCCACGTTGCCGTCAAAGGCAAAGAGCAGTATTTTCATCCCCGGATAGCCGAGTTTATTCCGCATTTTTTCCACCTCCGGAGTGATAAGACCGAGGTCTTCGGCAATAACCGGCATCCGTCCGAGTCGATTTTCCATTTCCTGGAAAAAAGAAATCCCCGGCCCTTTTTTCCAGCTGCCGGCTTTCGCTGTTCTTGCGCCCGCAGGGACGGACCAATATGATTCAAAACCGCGAAAGTGATCAATCCGTATGACATCGACCATGGCAAAAACAGCCGCAAGGCGTTGTTGCCACCAGTCGTACAGGTGTTGCTTGATTGTTTTTGATCGGGCATGCCAGCGATAGAGCGGATTACCCCAGAGCTGGCCGTCGGGGCTGAAATAATCGGGCGGCACTCCGGCAACGGCTTTGGGGCGTCCGCTTTTTTCCTGCAATACAAATATTTCCTGATTTGCCCAGACATCGACGCTGTCAAGGGCAACATAAATCGGCAGATCACCAATTATCCGGATATTATTTTTCCGGGCATATTCGTGCAGTTCATGCCATTGTCTGAAAAAGAGATACTGGACGAAAATGTGGTAATCAAGCAGGTCGGCAAATTCACCTGCCGCCCTCTCTGTTGCATCGGTTTGTAGAAAACGAATATCCCGGGGCCATGTATACCATGGAGCCTGATCATAATTCTCTTTCAGACAGAGAAACAGGGCATAGGTCATAACCCATGGGTTTCTTTTTTTAAAATCATCTAAAGAAAATTCCCCCTCTCCGTGCCGGAATCGTTTCCAGGCAAGATGAAGAATTTTGTCCCTGTGTTGGCGTACATTGTCGTATTCAACAAGGTATTGGGAAAAAAAATCCGTAGATATTTCATCCTGTTTGAGCAAACCGTCCCGGATGAGTAGTTCAGGACTGATAAAAAGAGGGTTGCCGGCAAAGGCGGAACAGCTCATGTATGGAGAATTACCAAAGACAGAGCCGGTGGGACCCAGCGGTAAAATCTGCCAGTATTTCTGCCCGGCAAGGGAAAGAAAATCAATAAACCGGTGTGCTGCCGGACCGAGATCGCCGATACCATAAGGTGCGGGCAGAGAGGAAATCGGCAGCAGAATACCGGCAGCCCTTGTCAGATGATCATCTTGTGAAGAGTGTATGGCCATTATCCTTTTTCTTCTGCGTTTGTATCGGCGCTGCCGGTCGACAAATCCTGCTTCATCCTGTGGGGAATAGCAGGGATCTGATTCTTAACTTAATTTATCCTGTTCGTTGTCGAATCGCATCTCTTTTTCACCAGGTTACGCATTTTTCAAAACTTTGTTTGATTTTTCGGTGAATCTGCGTTAAATTTTATACTCTTTTACCATGAACTGTTAGCCAGGCGTCTGGGTGTCCATCAATATGAAAATACGGGGTGCTGTTTATGCGGCCGGGACTGGCTGTCCACTGTTCAGGGTCAAGGTTGCACAATGGAATCCATGAACCGATTTTACTGTTGCCTGGATTGATCCGGTTGTTGAGTCGTTATGGCGTCGTAAAAACTTCGATCGACAGCAAAGTGTGGTCAGTGGCGATTCTCAACATACTACAGGTATGGTTAAGACCAGCCACAGAACGCTGCTCCTCGGAGTCTGCGCTTACCTGTATATCTGTGTTTTTGCTTAGCCATCAAGCAACATGATTTTTATTTTTTACGAGTTTATCAGTCGTGTGTAATAAAAATAAAAAAAATATTGAAAAAAGTATAAACGGTACCGACCGGGGAAACCGAGAGGAGGAAGAAGGCAGGTGCTGAAGAGTATCAAAAATGACCTTCTTGAGGCCGGTAAAGGTGAGGGGTGCATAACCTTTCAGCACCTAAATGATCTGTTACCGGCAGAAGTCAAGGATCCTAACGATATTGAAGAACTTTTTGATTTCCTCAGTGAAAACAACATTGAGATTGTCACTCAGGAGAGTTCCGGTAAGAAAAAAACCCTGTCCGGTGAGGAGTGGACCGGGAAAAAGCATGCCGAGGCGGAGGGGATGGAAGTGCTTCCCGACAGCGAAGAACATGAGTCGGAAGAAACCACCACAACCTACCTGCGGGAAATGGGGCAGTTTGATCTCCTCACCCCTGAGGATGAAGCCCGCTATTCCAAGACAATTCGCGGCGGCTTTGATTCCATCATAGATGCCATCCGGGAGGATGAGTCAGGGGTCAAGGAAATTGCTATGCTGGTTGAACGGATTGATCTCTGGCAGCGACGTGATCCCACCCTTAAGCCCAAAAAACAGCAGTTGAACTACATGCGGCACTGCGTCCTCATGGCCTATCGGAAATACCCTGATTACCGTGAGCTGTTTGAGCTGAACACCAAGATCGAGGCGTATAACCGTTCCATTGAGAGTGCCAAGGATGCCATGATCCGGGCCAATCTTCGGTTGGTGGTGTCCATTGCCAAGCGCTACATGCATCAGGGATTGACCCTGGCCGACCTGATCCAGGAAGGTAATCTTGGCCTGATGCGGGCTGTTTTTCGTTTTGATTACAAAAAAGGCAATAAATTTTCCACCTATGCCTCCTGGTGGATCCGACAGGCGATTACGCGGGCCATACTCGATAAAACCAGGACCATCCGGCTGCCGGTTCATTTTCTGGAACTGCGCAGCCAGTTTTTCAAGGCCTTTTATTCGTTGCTTAAAGAGCTTGGGCGTGAGCCGACCCCGGTAGAAATTTCCAAGATGACCGATTTGCCCATGGACAAGATCCTGGCAATTCTTGAGGCCTCCCGGGAACCGATCTCTCTGGAAACTCCGGTGGGTGATGATGACTCCACCCTGGGTGATTTCCTGGAAAATCAGGAGTCGGAATCTCCGTATGACGCCGTTCAGAATCGTGAGTTGTCCAGTCGGGTGGTCGAGGTGTTGTCCACTTTGACCGAACGGGAGGAAAAGATTATTCGTTTGCGTTTTGGTATTGGCGAGGCTGCCGAGTATACTCTTGAGGAAATCGGCAAACGCTTTAACGTCTCCAGGGAACGTATTCGGCAGATCGAGAAAAAGGCCCTCAACAGGCTCAGGCATTCCAGCCGTCGGGAAAAGTTACGCTTTTTTCTTGATTAGCCTGTTGTAGAATAGCCGGATTGATGTTTGCTTGCTATTGTGCCCCTTTCGCCACAGAAAGGGGCTTTTTTTTGTCCGTTCACTACATTTCACCGGCAAGGGCGATGGTATCCCTAATTTCAGCTTGGCAGAGTTTCAGTGGTAATCCGAAAAATATATAGAGAACAAGTATGGACATCTTGATAGAGCAGGCCGGTTTCGGGGATATCCTGGAGAAGATTCGTAATGAAGAGCGGCTGAGCATCGAGGACGGCAGACGCTTATACGCCTCCAATGCTCTGCCGGCCCTTGGCTATATGGCAAATATCGTCCGGGAACGGAAAAATGGAAACCAGGCGTTTTTTATCTATAATCAGCACATCAATTATTCAAACATCTGCACCAATTTATGTAAGTTTTGCGCATTTGGTAAAGAAAAAGGACATGCACAAGCCTATGCGATGAGTATTGAAGACATCAGGAAAAAGGTT
>JALSNT010000084.1 GCA_026986885.1 Desulfobulbaceae bacterium | reverse complement strand
CCCTCGGCCAGCAGTTTGCAGAGGACGCCTGATGTATGGACGGCAAGCGCCAGAATACCGGCCATCGGCCCCAGGCCGACGGCGGAGACAAAGAGCAATGCCCAGACAATCTCGTTGATGGAACGAAAAACGTTGGCAAACAGTACTGTTCCGTAATAAATCCCGCCCCGGATTATTTTGGCCGTCATTTTGGTGCCGGGAAAGAGGATCAGCATGATGTTGCGGGAGGCGCACAGCGACATGGGCACGGCCAGCAGCACAGAGAGAACCAGGGCGCAGAAGGCCATCTCAACAGTTTCCAGCATGGCCAGACCGTATACTCTGATATCGTAAGGGTTCAAGGTCGGGGTGAAGAAACTGGAACCGGCTATATCGGGGTTTCCGGCCAGATAATCGCGCATGGAGCCCATCCCTGCCCAGAGAGATGAAAAACTCATCTCCGTATTGTGCCAGCTGGTGATGAACAGGACGGCAAACAGTATAACCAGGGAGATGATTTTCGGCCGAAAAGGGGAGGTCGTTTTTTGCAGGAGCCTGATTTTATCAGGCTTTAAGGTTTGCTGAACCGGTATTGCAGACATGTCGGGGGGGCTCCAGCGCAAGCGTGTTCCCTAACATGAAATGGTCGGGAACACGCTATGCAAAATGGTTAGTCCGGATATTTGGTGTTTTCATGCGTGATGGACTCGTAAAAGCTCTGATTACTCGTAATCCCGTCATTCCCGCGAAGGCGGGAACCCATAACTCATTGCAAATACTGGATTCCCGCCTTCGCGGGAATGACGGAGCAAATGGCTTTTTACGAGACCTTCATGCGTCGAAGTCCGCGCTTATCTGCGGCAGATCGCTTGTAAAATATCCTCTGGTCAGGTTAGTTCTTCTTTTGCAACTGCTTTTTTAAAGCGATCAGTTTGCGCACCCCGTCGTACATGGCATCATTGCCGGGGATGTAGCCGGAAATTTTCAGCTTCTCCAGACCATCTTTGTCTTTGAAGGAGACAAAGGCATCTTTGATCGCGGTTTTAAGCGATACGGGCAGGTCCTTGCGCACGGCAATGGGAGAGGCCGGAATCAGCTTGGATTTCCAGATGATATTGAAATCCCCTTTTTGCCACTGGCTGCCGAGTCCACGTGAAAAATCCAGGTTATTGGTGGAAGCACCGTCCACCTTGCCGGATTTGACCGCCAGGATGGAAGCCTCGTGACTGCCGGAGTAGAGAACCCTGGAAAAATATTTCTGGGGATCGATTCCCTGTTCGCTGAAATAGACGGTGGGTACCAGGGTGCCGGAGGTGGAGTTGGGATCGGTAAAGGCCCAGGTCTTGCCCTTGAGCGAAGCCAAATCTTTTAAGCCGCTGCCCTTTTTGGTGATGATATAGCCGTAATAGCCGGCAGTGCCGTCCTGGCCGACTTCAATGGCCACGGCCTCGGCGCCGGAGCGTTTGGCCGCCTCACAATAGGATTTAGGCCCAAAGTAGGCGACATCCACATGCTTGTGCTGCATGGCTACTATGACCCCGGCGTAGTCACCGGCCACCTGGAAATTTACCTTGATTCCCAGTTGTTTCTGTAGATGATTGACCAGTGGTCCGAAGGAATCACTCATGTTACGGGACGAGGCCACCGGGATAACCCCAAAGGTGATCTCAGCCGGCCAGTCCTTGTGACCTGCGGCCACCGCCGGGGAAAGATTGACACCAATCATGGCGCCCATAACCAGCAGCGCGATAAACATCTTTTTCATAGCTTTACTCCTTGTTTTTACCTAAATTGAGCGATTCAGGTTTTATCATTTTTCACCTGTCCGGCCGGACAGGCGTTACCTTGCATCCATGCGGATTAACCAGCCATCGCGGTTGCCGGGAGATTAACGGGCGGACGGCATTGTGTGACTGCCTGATCCCCGGCGGCGGTAGCGATCTTGTTGTAAATTCGTTCAAGCTCTTTTTCGCTCAGCATTGCCGGAGAGCCGTCGAAGACGATGCCGCCTTCGGCAATACCCAGAATGCGACCGCAGTATTCCCTGGCAAAATCCAGGTGGTGGAGATTGGCAATAATGGTGACCCCGTACTGGTGGTTTATTGCACGGAGAATATCCATGACCTGTCCGGCGCTTTTGGGATCAAGGGCCGCTACCGGCTCATCGGCAAGCAGAATATCCGGTTGCTGGGCCAGGGCCCGGGCAATGGCAACCCGCTGCCGTTGACCGCCGGAAAGAGCATCACTACGCTGGGCGGCATAATCTTCCAGATCGACAATGTGCATGTATTCATAGGCCCTGGCTAATTCATCCCGGCTGTACCATTTTAAAAGCGCCCGTAACAGCGACATGCTTCCCAGCATACCGCTCATGACATTGTGGAGTACGCTCAGGCGGTTGACCAGGTTGTATCCCTGGAAGATAAAGCCGATGCGGGTACGTAATTGCCGCAGGTGTTTTTTGGAAATACCCGGCAACGCATATTCCATGACCCGGTAGTCTCCCTCCAAAATGGAAATGGAGCCGATCAGGGACATGAGCAGAGTTGATTTTCCTGCCCCGGACAAGCCGATAATGCCGACGAATTCCCCTTTACGTATACCAAGGTTCAAATCCGAAAGTACCGGCGTGTTGCCATATCCCAGAGACACATCTTGCAAATTGATCATCTGTTATGTTCCGTATGTGGAAAAAGAGCCGAACCCCCAATGGGTTCGGCTCAGAGAGAAAGAGAAATGGGCTCTTGGGTAAGAGTTCATCTCAGCTACGATTGGCAGAATAGCCGGAAAATATTAGGGAGAGATTAAATAAAGGTTAGAATTTTGTCATGTTTGGTGCATGGCAATGGGGGAAATAGGGTGACGTGGTCTGATCCTATTTATTGTTGTCGATATTCCTCATGACTGGAAATAATTATTGCCACTTTTGCTAATAAAAAGGCAAGGGTAATTTCCAGCGAGAAAAAGGGGGGCAAAGTAAAAGGAGAAGATATTAAAGTTACACTGGAACCCATTCCGTTGGTCCGACAACTCCTTCTGCAATCAATCGCTTCACCTCATCGCTGGAATAGCCAATCTCTTGTAAAATGGCCGATGCATCCGAACCGATGCGGGCCGCAGCTCCGGGGCAGCCGACCGGTTCTCCGTCAAAGACAAACCAGGAGGGGGCAAAGTTCTCGCTCTCCCAGCCGTCCCGTTCGCGCTTTTCAAATGTAACTGTTTTGCACGGGTTTTCCCGGTGACGTTTTGCCAATTCCTGACAAGTCTGCACCGGTACGGCCTGGATATGCTGCTTCTGTAGATGCTCAAGGGCCTGTTCCACGGTCAATGGCGCCAGCTCTTCACTGATATCCCGATTTGCCTGCGCAAACACAAACCCGTCTGTCACCTTGTACCAGCGCTCACCTTCGTTCATTCCGGTGGCATCAGGCCCGGTGGCCGATTTTGGCGCAGGGGTCTGCTGCAGAAGAAGCTGGGTAAGGGATGCGGCAGCGGCAAGGGAAGTTTCGGCCCAGTCGCCTTTGCCATCCTGTCGTTGTTCCCGGGCAAAAAGCGCGCTTACTCCTGCCCAGCAGCCAAGATAGCCGCAGAGATAATCCACACAGGAAGCAACCCCGTGAAAGGTCGGGCAGCCTTCCGGCCCGAAGCGGTGCATGAGCCCGGTGGCCCCCTGCAGGGCAGGGTCGTAACCTGGATAGTTATCCCGGGCAGAGGGTCTTTCTCCTTTATGACCGGTAAGCTGGACAGCGATGATATTGGGGTTAAGTTGATTCAGTGCGTCCCGGCCAAGCCCCATGCGGACAAACTGACCGTCCCGTTTGTTGGCCATGACCAGATCGGCTTTGCAGACGATTTTATTCATGATACTCCTGCCCTCTTCGGTACCCATATCAAGAATAATAGAGTGCTTGCCAACTCCGTGTTCAGCGGCCCAGGAGACCATGATGACCGGGGCATGCAGCGGATGCATGGGATCAATTTTGTAAACAGTGGCGCCAAGCTCTGAAAACATGCGGCCGCAGTTGGGCCCGGCAATGACGTTGGCGAAATCAACCAGAACAAAGCCTTCCAAAGGTCGTTTCGCCGCCGGCTTGTCGGTTACCATAGGGAGTGGTGTTATTCTGCCGGGCAATGCCTCCTGTTGTCTGCAGGATTCAAGGTCGGCATAGGGTTGGGCAGAAGCAAGCCAGGCAACCCGACCGAGCTGGGCCTTCTCCAGCCCCTTCACATGGGCAACCAGACGGGCGGCTCGCGCCTCCTCATCCGCCATCCATTCTTCAAAACTGCGAATTTCCACTGCCGGAATGCCGGCCTCGCAAAGTTCCTTTTCCCACTGGATTGCGGTTTTAGTGGCCATAACTTCGGTGATCTTATCCGCCAGCCAGACATTGTTTTTTAAAGACATTGAACCGGCATCGGCAAGGTTGCGTCCTTTGTACCGGATGTTTTCCGGGTCATAAGGATCAACGTCCACCATGCCCGCTGCCAGGGCTTCATCCCAGAGACCAAGGGACGTCAGGAATCTGCGGGCAAGCCTTCTGTTGACACCGGCAATGCCCATGGCAAAACGGTTGTCCGATGTACGATAGGGTGCATCCAGAGGAATGAGCCGTTGTTCCAGCCAGAGTTGTCGGGCAGGATCAACAGCCGCTTCCTGTAAGAGCTTTTCAACGGCTTCCTTGTTGACCCCATCTGGAAGACCTGTAAGGTCAGCCGGTTTGAGATGTTCCGGCTC
>JALSNT010000083.1 GCA_026986885.1 Desulfobulbaceae bacterium | reverse complement strand
ATATTGCATATCGTAAGAAGATATAGTCGTCCTTATGAAACAGGAAAAAGGTACAAAGCTCTCAGAGCTGCAGGCCACTGCCATCTGCGGTAATGATATCACCTCTTCGGTCCTCTATGTCTCGGCGTTGACCATTATTGCCGCCGGTCAATATGCATGGATTTCACTTTTGATTGTTGCGGTGGTTCTCTATTTGTTTAGAAAGATTTACGGAGAGGTCGTCGGGGCGCTGCCGCTCAATGGCGGCGCCTATAATGCTTTGCTCAATACAACCAGCAAGCAGGTTGCCTCTCTGGCTGCAGCCCTGACCCTGCTCTCCTATATGGCAACCGCCGTAATTTCCGCCTCGGAAGCCATGCACTATCTCCATTCCATTATTCCGGCCTTGCCGATTACCTCGGCGACCATCGGCCTGCTTTCTTTTTTTATGGGTTTGACGATTCTTGGTATCGGCGAATCGGCAATGGTAGCCGTGATAATTTTTCTTTTTCATTTGACGACCCTGATCCTGCTTTGCTCAACCATCGGTATTTATCTGGCTCAAAACGGCCTTGCCGTTTTCATCGCCAACAATCACCAGCCCGTCCCGCACGGTACGGTAACTATGGCCATCTTCTGGGGTTTTTCCGCGGCCATGCTTGGTATATCCGGGTTTGAGAGTTCAGCAAATTTTGTCGAGGAACAGGAGGCCGGTGTTTTTCCCAAGACACTGCGGAATATGTGGTTGGCGGTCTCGATTTTTAATCCGCTCATGGCCTTTCTTGCTCTGGCCCTGATTCCGATTCCCGAGGTTAAGCTTCATGAGGCGGATTTGCTCTCTCACATGGCAGGGCTGACAGGGAACCGGCTACTGCCGACCATGGTCTCCGTTGATGCCTTTCTGGTGTTAAGCGGGGCGGTGCTTACTTCATTTGTCGGTGTTACCGGCCTTCTTGAACGAATGACTCTTGATCGGATCATGCCCGCTTTTTTCCTGAAAAAAAACCGGCGCGGCAGTTCTTACCGGATCATTATTCTGTTTTTTCTCCTCTCTGTATCCATCCTGTTTCTTACCCATGGACGGGTTGGTGTGCTGGCGGGAGTGTATACCATTTCCTTTCTATCGGTTATGGGACTGTTCGGGATCGGTAACATTTTACTTAAGATACGAAGAAAACGGTTGCCGAGGCCGGAAAAGGCCGGCTGGATTTCCGTACTTGTTGCAGTGTTGTTTGTTACCATTGCCCTGGCAGGAAACGTGATTAAGCAACCGGAAGGCGGAGCTCCGGCAAATCTGACAATTTTCCTGGAATATTTTATCCCCACCATGCTCTTTGTCGGCATCATGTTGAATAAAACGGCGCTTCTTGAAATGGTACTCAGTTTTGTTGAATACCTGTTTGTCCCGGTGGCAAAAATGGTTTCCAAGATCAACCGGGGGGTAAGTGATCTGATTGATCGTATTACTTCCCAGGAGTTTGTCTTTTTTACCAGGGGTGATAACCTGGCAAATCTCAACAAGGTGCTGCTCTACATCAAGAATAACGAACACACCAAGAAAATAAAAATTGTTACCGTCCAGAAGGAACATGATGAGGAGATTTGTGCAAAATTGCGTCGTGATATAGAATTTCTTGATCGTGAATATCCCGAAATTGAGATTGAATATGTCGAGCTGACCGGCACCTTTGGACCCGATCTCATTCAGAAACTTTCAAAGGAATGGAATGTGCCGGTTAATTTCATGTTTATCGGCTCTCCCGGCGACCGTTTCCCCTATCGTATTGAAGAGCTGGGTGGAGTGCGTTTGATTATCTGAATAGATATGAGACGTACCGGCTGCGGAAGCATGCGATTGCTTTCTCAAGTTCCCTGCCGCTGTTAGCCACCTATTGCCCTGCCGCTTCAGCGGTTATATTTAAGTTTTCCTTAACATCAATTACATTTATATTGAAATAATTTATTATTTAATATATATCACACGCGTATTGCAAACGGCATCATGCCCGAGCGGCATCTGTTTTGTTTTCCCGGCAATAAAGAGATCGGCACAACTCACATAAGCTTCAGGAGATAGGAGTATGCAGTTGTCAACAATGCGCCGAGCGCTCATAACGCTCTTTTCATTTTTCCTGGTGACATGCATGGCCCCGGCCATGGGTTATTCAGCCGTTATGACGGTACAACAGCATGACCGCCACGCGTCCGGCCCGGAAACAGATACCCAATCATTTAATATATTTGGAAAAATAACTAATCCTCACGGCGCAGGGATTGATGATGCCGAGATATTGGTAAAAATAAACGGTCAAGAACTGACCATGCCTCTCAGCGGGCATGGCGGCCATGCCGGGGGAGGAGGCATCACCACGGAAATGGACGGCAGTTTTCAGGCTGTTTTTTCCCTGCCCGCGGGAACAGTGGGCCATGATATCGAAATCGAGGCCTACAAACCAAGTTATAAACGAACATCCATTCATATTGACGAGTCCGCAATTCAGCATGGCAGCGACGGTATAACCGTGCATACGGCGATAACCATCAAACGGGCCGCCGGGCCGGCTTTCTGGATTGCCACCGTGATTTTTATTCTGGCCTATATCCTTATTTCTTTTGAGCTCCTGCACAGGACCCTGGCCGCCATGCTGGGGGCTTCTCTCATGCTGGTTATCAGCTATACCCTTGGGACCTTTAATCCGGAATATCATATCCTTTCGTATGAAAGTGCCATTCATGCCATTGACATGAATGTCATTTTCCTGCTCATGGGTATGATGATCATTGTCGGTATTCTCAAACATACCGGAATATTCCAGTGGTGCGCTTATAAATGCTATCAACTGGCCAGGGGCAATGTCATGGTCCTTGCCATGATTCTCATGGCCTTTACCGCCGTCACTTCAGCGTTTCTGGATAACGTGACCACCATGCTTCTGCTGACGCCGGTATCCATCGAAATCGCCCTTTCGCTTGGTATTTCCCCTCTGGCCCTTCTGATTCCCGAGATCCTGGCTTCCAATATCGGCGGGACCGCGACCCTGATCGGTGACCCGCCCAACATTATGATCGGCTCCTATGCCGCGCTTACCTTTATAGATTTTGTGAAAAACCTGGCTCCGGTATGTATAGTCTCCATTGTCGTTTTATTTGCGTATACGAAACTGGCCTATGGCAAGGAATTTAACAAGGCAACAGTGACCGATATCCAAGCCTTTATCGCCAAGCTGAGAGAGGAATACCAGATAACCGATGCCACCCTTCTGTCCGTGGGGCTCATTATTATGGTAATGGTTATCGGCATGTTTCTCACCCACGGTATACTGCACATGGAGGTTTGTATTGCTGCGCTGTTCGGAGCCTCCCTCCTCTTTGCCTACGGCCTGCTGACCAAAAAAATCGACCTTCTGGAACTTATAGAAAAAGATATCGAATGGACCACTTTGCTCTTTTTCATGTTCCTGTTCATGTTGGTCGGGGCGGTTGAAGAGGCCGGTCTTTTAGATATTGTTGCCGACTGGGTACTGTATCTTTCCCATGGAAATCTGGTTGTGTCCATCTGTCTGATTCTCTGGGTGTCCGCATTAATGAGCGCCTTTGTCGACAACATTCCTTTTACCGCCACCATGCTCCCCATTGTCGGCTATCTGACCCAGGTTATTCCCGGCGCTGAGTCCGGGGTGCTCTGGTGGGCCCTGGCATTTGGCGCATGTTTTGGAGGCAATGGCACAATGATTGGCGCCAGCGCCAATGTCGTGACCATCGGTATCGCCGAATCTGCCGGTTATCCGATGAAATTCGGCCAGTTTATGAAAGTGGCTTTTCCCTACATGATTATCAGCGTTGCCATTGCCAACGCCTGGCTGCTGATTGCCTATTAGTCGACAAAGGAGAAGAATGATGAGCTCAACACACGCACTCTCGACATTTTTACTTCCCCTTGATACAGATCATAGCCACGCCGAAGCCGTGGCCTTGATGCGATGTCTTGCCGAGATTCTTGATGAACGAATTGATAAGATAAGCCTGCTTTATGTCACTGGTGGTAGTTATCTAAGCGAACACATGGCCAATATCGATTCCCGGGCCGCACAGGTTATCAGTACGGATTTGTTTAAACGATTACGGCGGGAGCATCTGGAAAAAGAAATCATGCCGGTGATGGAAAACACCAGGACACAGTTGAAAGAAACCGGCATCCAGGCAGCCATTGACATTCAGGTTGAAGATGGAGATCCGGCCGAGCGGATAGTGGCGTTGGCCAATACAGGAAGGTATTCATCCCTGATTCTGGAACGGCACGATCAAGGTTTGATCCGCAAGGGTTTGGGTGATACCGTTGCCGCTATTCTCCATCGTCAAGTGCTGCCGACCATCTATCTGACCGGGATCCGGCCACTGTCCTGCCCGCCTGCCTGCTGCCTGGTGGCCCTGGATGAGAGAAAAAATTCATGGAGTGCCCTGGAACGGGCAGCGGTGCTGGCGGCGGCCTGTGGGGATTCGCTCAACAGGATAATCCTGGTTTCCGTTCTGGATATCGCGGCCTACAGCGCACGACTGGCCGATGGTCGGGTCGAGGCGCCGGTGGACAATGCCCTTCTTGATCGTGCCGAAGGGCTGTTGCTTGCTCAGGGAATCGCCAAAGAGCGGATCGTGAAGCGGCTTTTACATGGTGATCCGGCGGAGGTTTTGATCTCCGAGATTCATAGTCATGGGGCGGAAATGGTCTTTATGGGGCGAAGAGATCGCGGCAAGTTTAAGGAACTGTTCATGGGGTCGGTCTCCACCAGGCTGATTGAGCAGTGTTTTGAGCAGTGTATTGTTATGATCGGTGATTAACCCGCACCTCACTTTAGGATTCAGGACAGATAATGATCAGGCGGTATTGAAGGGTGTTGCATTAAACCATGAATCCAGACGATAATTTTTGTTGAATGTGAAAGGCATCACAACGGACCGTGAATTCTTCGACTATACATTTCAACACCCTTTATTGGAGAAGATATGTGGAATAGATTAAAATTTTTTCTTCCCGGTGAGAATACCAGGATGATCATCATTGCCGCTATCATCGGTCTCATGTCCGGGGTGGCAATTATTGTTTTCCGGGAAGCTGTTGCCCTGGTCCACGAGCAAGTCTTTGTCCGTGGTTACGAGTGGCTGCGGATTGGCGAAGGCGGCTGGAGAACCATGTTATTGCCCCTGCTGCCGATATGCGGCATGGTTCTGCTGATTCCCTTTTCCGTTGCATTTCCCGGCAGCGTCAACGGGTATACCTTCCCCAATTTTCTCCGGCGGGTCAATCTGGAGAACGGGGTTATCCGGGCCCGGAATATTGTCTTAAAAATTATCTCAACCGCGTTGACCATCGGCACGGGAAATTCGGCCGGTGTTGAAGGCCCTATCGCTGTCATCGGTGGTTGCCTCGGTTCCCTCGTCGGCCAGAAAAGAAGGGTATCCGGCCGGCGGATGAAGGTGTATATTGCCGCTGGTTGTGCCGGCGGTATTGCCGGCATATTCAATGCTCCACTGGCCGGACTTTTTTTTGCTGCCGAGATAGTTCTGCTCGGTACATATGAAATAGCTTCCTTTTCAGCGCTGGTCATCGCTTCAGCTTTGTCTACAGTGGTTGCCAGAGCCTGGTTTGGGGCTGCTCCCACCTTCCCCGTTCCCAAATATCACATGGTCAATCCTTTTGTCGAGATACCGCTCTATGCCCTTATGGCCGTATTGGTTGGGGGCCTGGCCGTGCTTCATATCAGGTTTTTCTATTATACCCGTGATCAGTTTAAAAAGCTGCCGCTGCATCCGCAGCTCAAACCCATTGTCGGTGCCCTGCTGGTCGGCTGTATTGGCATCGCGTTCCCCCAGGTGATGGGTGACGGCTATGAATATATTGAAAAAGCATTGTCGGGACACGGTATTGCCCTGATTATGCTGGCCCTGATTTTTCTCAAGTCCATCGCCACGGCCATTACCCTCGGCTCCGGCGGCTCCGGGGGTGTCTTTGCGCCGGCCCTGTTCATCGGCGCTGTCTGCGGCGGGGCGTTTGGCAGTGCTGTCCATTACCTGCTTCCACAATATACTGCTTCTGCAGGCGCCTACGCGGCCATAGGAATCGGTGCCTTTTTAGCGGCGTCAACCCATGCGCCCATGACGGCAATTTTTCTTCTCTTCGAGATGACGGGCAATTATGTCATTATTATTCCGGTCATGCTTGTTTCCATCCTCAGCACCATCACCGCCGGCCGCTTGTATCATGATTCCATTGATACCGTGGATTTTTCCCGCGAGGGTATCAATATCCACGAGGGTCGCGAGGTGGCTATCCTGAAATCGGTCAAGGTGGGAAAGGCGATGACCGAGGATGTAGATTTTATCAGTGAAAATGCAAATATGTCTCAACTGCTCGAGCTGTTCAGTATTGCCAAGAACAGTTTTTATTTTCCAGTTGTTAATTACAAGGGTTTGATGGTTGGGGTTGTTTCCATGCAGGATGTGAAGAATATCCTGCATGATGACGAGGGGCAGCAGGTCTGTCATCTGGTTGGCGCCATCTGTACCCGTGAAGTAATTATGCTGACACCTGAAGATAACATTTACGATGCTATTCAGTTGTTTGATGTCAAGGGTATTGAAGAGATACCGGTCGTGGATAGCCTTGAAGAGCCCTGGGTACTGGGCATGTTGAAGCGACAGGACGTGCTTGCCGCATATAACCATGAAATCCTTAAACGCGGTATCAGTAAGAAGGCGGAATCAATCCGCCTGGTCTGCTCGGCATCGTAAGGTTTGACTTTTTACGGAATTATTATGCTCAACAAGCAACAGTTGCCACAGACTTTACGGCCGCCCGGACCCCTTTGTGATGTGGTATCACCGGGGACCGCTCCGGCAGGTTTTCTGTTTTTTTCCTCTCTCCCCCCGCCTTTTTTCATCTGCCGGCTTGATCGGCAATAAAATTTTCCTGCTGCAGAATATGATTTTTGGCGACAGTACGTTCATCTCTCGTTAAACAATTGCTTGTAAGAGGCGGCAGGTATGGATTGGTGCGGGCGGCGGCGCTTTGGCAGAGGGCAACCGGTCGGTTTCTGGTAATGCACATCAACAAAGACGAGAAAATACAATGAAAGGAGATAAACAACCAGGCAAAATAATGTCGTTGGCCGGGAAAGTTCCGGAACTGACGATTCTGATTATGTTAATCATAGGTGGCTATATTGCAATGGCCATCTTTTCCAAGGTCCAGCCCACCGAAGTGCTCAGTCCAACGGACATGTGGCTTATTATTGTCGGCTCATTTCTGATCAGTACGGCAGTCGCCATACTCGCAGTTATCGGGGGCATCGGAGGCGGAGTGATTTTTACTCCGATCATGCTCGGGTTTACTCACATCGACAGCCTGGTGGTCAGAGCGACCGGACTGGTGGTGGCCATGTTCAGCGGTTTGATCTCTTCGGGGCCTTTTATGAAGACCAGGCTGGCCAATATACGGCTTGTTCTCTTTTGCGGAGTTCCTATTACAGTCGGTGCCCTGGCTGGGAGTGCCGCCGCTATATATTTAAGTAAATATATGGGCGAGGTCGGTGACGGCTATGTCCGCTTGTCCCTTGGCATCCTCATGCTCATCGTTGCCTACTTCCTTATCAGCGGCGGCGGCGAAACCGAGTACCCCAAGCCAAAGCGAATTGATGCATTTTCAAAAAAAATAGGTCTGCACGGCACTTATTGGGAAGAATCCCTGGGCAAGGTCATCAGCTATCATATGACAAGGGCGATACCCGGTGCGATTATTTTTATATTTCTTGGATTTATTGCCGGTTTCTTCGGGCTTGGCGGCGGCGCGTTTCTGACGGCTACGATCAACCTTGTTATGATGGCGCCGGTCAAGGTTGCGGCTGCCAGCAGCGGTGTGCTGCTGGCGATAAGTAATGCCACCGCCATATGGACCTACATCACCTATGGGGCACTTATTGCCATCTTTGCCGCTCCGTGGATGCTGGGACAGGTTGTCGGCGGTATTCTTGGCGCCTATCTTCTTATCAGCATCAACGCCGGCTTTGTCCGCAAAATCCTGATTGTTATTTTGCTTGTTTCATCAATAAAGTTGATCATGCGGGGAGTGGAAGGCGCATTTGGAATCACTCTGCCCTTTTGACTGGATGACGGGAGGAATTATGGAAGAAAAAAAACCAAAAGCGCCGTTGGCGGCGTTATTTTACGGTGAGATTGTCTATTGGGGAGTTTTGGCAGGTTCCGTGATTGTTATTATTGGCTCTGTACTGGCATTCCTTGGGAAGAGCACTATTCCTGCCTCATATTGGTTATCGACAATATGGAAAGGGGAGTCCGTTGATCAAATATGGAAAGGGGCAACCGGGGCCCTGCCCATGGGCCATTGGTATCTCAGTCATCTGGCAACCGGTGACGGCTTATCGGCATTTGGGCTTTCGCTCGGTGTTTTTGCCGTGCTTCCGGCCCTTTTTTTCACGGCAATGGCCCTGTTTAAAGAGAAAAATATGTTGTATGGCTGGTTGGCGATGGTCGGCACCATTGTTGTTTTAATAGCGATTATCGGAGTCATCCCCATGCCGTCGTAATCTGAAATGCAGCAAAAAAAATACCGTGTAAACGGGAGTGATCCATCTTTTGAACAATCCGCGCTTCTTGCGCGGATTTTTTTTTTATGCTCTATTAAGGGGACAATATCGGGAAAGGGCTGAGGCACAGACAAGGGATAAAGAGGGGGTAATCTGTATTATGTTTCATTTGTATCTACCCATTGCGGGCAACAGTGTAAATATTTTTCTCATTCTTGGGTTGGGCGGTTTTGTCGGCCTGCTGTCGGGAATTTTTGGTGTGGGCGGCGGTTTTCTCATGACGCCGCTTCTCATGATGTTTGGAATCCCGCCGACAGTGGCGGCGGCAAGCGATTCCAATCAGATCGTCGGAGCTTCCACATCCGGAACCGTTGCCCATATGCGACTTGGCAATGTGGATATTCCCATGGGGGTCATATTGCTTATCGGTGGTGTCGCCGGAGGAACGGTTGGAGTTCAGGTTATTAAACTGCTCAAGGCGATGGGCAATGCCGATTTTCTCATTGCCATTACCTATGTCATTATGCTGGGCGGGGTCGGCGGTTATATGTTCTGGGAAAGTCTACAGGGAATGCGCCATGATAATGGCATGCCGATAGAAAAGAAAAAGTCCAGGCCTGTTGTTGAAGGACGCAAATCTTTTATCCAGCGGTTACCATTTCAGTATAGATTTGAAAAATCAGGCTGCGAGATATCCATGCTCCTTCCTCTTGCCTTCGGTATTCTGGTCGGTGTTCTTGCCGCCATCATGGGAGTTGGCGGCGGTTTTATCATGGTGCCGGTCATGGTGTATCTGCTGCGAATGCCCATGCATGTCGTCGTCGGCACCAGTCTCTTTCAGATCCTCTTTACCTGTGTCAATGTTACCATCATGCAGGCATGGAGTAACCATACCGTTGATTTTGTTCTGGCGGTTCTTCTTCTGTTAGGTTCGACCATCGGTGCACAGGCAGGGACCGCTGTTTCCAAACGACTCAATGCCGACCAGTTGAAAATCATGTTAGCCAGTCTCGTGCTGCTGGTTTGTGTTAAGATGATGGCGGGCCTCTTGATGACGCCATCAATTATGGTTTCGCTGAAGGGAGGACACTGAAAAGTAATATGAAGGACATACACATAAATAGAATATGTTGTACGCTGATATGTATTGCGGTTGTATGCCTGTCCTGGTGTGGCTCGGCGTCCGCGGCCGAGGGAGCGGTCAGTTTGAAACTTGCTCATACCACCCTCCGGATCACAACATTTTATAATGGTACCACCTTAAAGGCTTCCGGTATCGTATCTGCGGATGCGGATGTTCTGCTGCATGTCATTGGGGTGAAAAAGGACGTTCCCTTGAAAGTCAAGGGCAAGGTGGCCGGGTTGTTATGGATGAACAAAACCGATGTGGAGCTTGAGAACACACCGACGGTCTATATGATATATACCCCGGAAAAGGTGGGCAATGATCTGCTGCTTTCCCAGCTTGATATGGATTATAACGCGATGGTCAAAGACGTGGCCCTGCTTGGTATCGGCTACAAGGCTCTGGTCGGTGACATAAAAATTACGCCGGAATCTGCGGATAAAAAATTTGTCTTTGGCGAATATGTTAAACTTATGGAAAAATCAGGTGTCTACGGGGTGTACAATGGAACCGTTAACTACGGGCCGATCAGGGACGGGCAAAAATCCTTTATGGTCACTTTGATTATTCCACCTAAAATGAACGCCGGTACTTATCTGGTAGAGGCGATTGCGGTCAGGGACGGTGCGGCCATTGCCCATGCCGACAAAAAACTGACCATTGAATTGTCAGGACTGCCCAGGTTAATAGCATCTCTCTCCTATAAGCACTCGCTCCTTTTCGGCATTATGGCGGTTGCCATTGCCGTGGCGGCCGGCCTTCTTATCGGCGTACTTTTCAAGGGCGGCGGCGAAGCCCATTAGCCTGTTTGCCATGCACGCCTGCGGGGAATGTTTCGTAACCGTTCACCGAGATGCTGGTGAACGTTTACAATGTTTCCGGGTGCGGCAGATTGTGGCAAAAAGGGGAACGTTATACTGGGATAAACCCTTCCCAGGGGGATTTTCGGATAAATATTACAGTGGATTGTTGCCGGTCATCAGCCGAGAGGTGCAGGTAGCCGTTTATGCCGATGATTTCTGGTAATCAGATATGAATATTTGCACGTGGATCAGCCGGGCATACCGCCGGGAGAAAAAAGAAGCCGTCCCTTTCCGGATTCTCTTTGCCGAGTTTAAAAAGAGCCTTGAACTCAACAATAGAATTCTTGATCTAATCGCCGATGCCAATGACAAGCTCAGTGGCGATTATATCTTTGACGGTGCATATATTCAGGCAACCTGTCGGGAACTCAGCGATTTGATGCGTCAACTCATCGGCACCATTAATCTGCTGACCAGACATAAATACTCCGGACTCTACAGCAGTTTTCATCTCATCGAGGGAGAGATCAGCGCCCTGTTACACGGTCAGGTTCTGGGGCAGGTTAAGGACCTGGTTCTTTCTTATCGTGATATTTCCAGGGATTTAATAGATTCCGTCGGCGGTAAAAATGCCCATATTGCAGAGATCGGCAAGCTGACCGGTATTCGTATTCCCTATGGTTTTGCCATTACCACCGCAGCTTTTTCGATGTTTCTGGCTGAAAATAATTTACAGGACGATATTCTGGCGGTCAGGAAACAATGGCGGCAGCGAGAAATTGCCGCCGAGGAGGCTGCGCAAAAGCTCCAGCATTTCATCCTGGATGCCGATGTTCCCCCAAAACTGGAAAAAGAGATTCTGGCATCGGCAAAGCGGATGGCAAGGAGATATAATTATTCTACCCCGTGTTTCGCTGTTCGTTCAAGTGCCATAGGCGAAGATGAATCATCCTCTTTTGCCGGTCAGTATCTCAGCCGTCTTAATATTTCCCTGGATGAATTACCGCAGGCCTACAAGGAGGTTCTTGCCAGTCTGTTTGCCCCGGAGGCACTGGAATATAGATTGGAAATGGATTTTCGCACCCATGAGATTATGATGGCGGTCGCCTGCCAGCTGATGATCCCGGCCCGGGCCAGTGGCGTCATGTATACCTATGATCCTGTCCGACCGGAGCGGGAAACCATGATTGTCAATTCTGCCTGGGGCCTGGGAGCGCCCATTGTTGCCGGGGAAGTTCCCTCCGACCATTTTATTCTGGACCGGCAGCCCCCCAATGAGGTGCTGGAATCTCAAATTGTCAGCAAGGATGAGGCTGTTTTTCTGCAGGGATCCCATGGGATGGGCGTTGACAGGGTGGCGGAAGATCTGCGGACGGCGCCAAGCCTTACAGATCAACAGCTGCGGGAGCTGGCCAGGATCGGGATACAGCTGGAGAAGTATTTTAAACGGCCCCAGGATATTGAATTTGCAGTTGATCAGGAGGACAAGATCATTATACTGCAGGCGAGGCAATTGCGTCTGCAGCAGCAACGTGAACCACGGGCATCCGATCTTGCCGATCTCGGCAACAGATATCCCGTGCTTCTCCGGGGCCGGGGCATTGCGGCCATGGAAGGCGTTGCCACGGGTCCGGCCTGGGTATCGGCGGCAGGTCGGGCGCTGAATGATTTCCCCATGGGTGGCATTCTGGTAGCCCGTCATGCTACCCCGCAACTTGCCAGGGTTATCCAGCGGGCGGCAGGATTTATAACGGATATCGGGGCAACCACCGGCCACCTGGCCACGGTAGCCCGGGAATTCCGGGTGCCGGCGCTTTTTAATACAGAAAATGGAACCGAAGTGATTGCAGATGGCGAGGTAATCACGCTCGATACCGAAAGTTTGACTGTTTACAAGGGAGCGGTCCAGGAGTTACAGTATTATGCGATTCAGGAAGAACCCATTGAAGAAATGTATGAATACCGGTTACTGAGGAGGGTACTCAAGAAGATTGAACCCCTCAATTTGACCGATCCGGCGGCGGATAATTTTACCCCCCGGGCCTGCCGGACGTACCATGATTTAACCAGGTTTGTCCATGAGAAAGCAGTGGAGACTATCATTGATCTCAATTTCTATCATGCCCATCACAAGGATTCCCAGGCGGGACAGCTGTTATGGGAGTATCCCCTTGACCTGATCCTGATTGATGTCGGTGGCGGTATAGAGGGTGAGCATAGTGAAGGTGTTCGTCCCGAACAGATTTCTTCCGTGCCGATGCAGGCCCTGCTCAGGGGCATGTCCTATCCCGGCATGTGGGATATGGCGCCGGCAGGCGTGGATTTCTCCAGTTTCATGTCCAGCCTGACTCGTACCACCTCGGTACGCTCAACTGCACCCGAAGACGTGGGGAGGAATCTGGCGGTGGTGTCGGCGGAATATACGAACATCAACTTTAGATTAGGCTACCATTATACGGTCATTGACGCCTTTATATCGGAAAATATTCTGGATAATCATATCTATTTCCGATTTTCCGGCGGGGTGACTGAAACAATCCGGCGTTCGCGCAGGACGCGCCTGCTTGCCAGGATACTGTCGTATTACGATTTTCTCTGCGAGGTGCACGGTGATATTGTGGTGGGGCGACTCAAGAAAACAGACCGGGAGCGGATGCTGCATCGTTTGTTTCTTCTTGGTCTGCTTGTCGGCTTTACCCGGCAGCTGGATATAAAAATGGTCAGTGAAGAAACCATAGACATTTTTTTTAATCAGATTAAAGCCGTTATGGACAAGGAGTATGGAATCTGAAAAAACATCCATATTAATTCTGGATGATGAACCCATTGTCGGCAAACGGTTGCAACCATCACTGGAGAGAAAGGGGTACGAAGTAGAGGTCTTTACCGCCGGCAGTGAGGCTATGGCGCGATTGGCACAACGCCGTTTTGATATCGTTATTACCGACCTGGTGATGGAAGGGATGGACGGCATGCAGGTGCTGACTGCGGTAAAGGAGCAATATCCAGAAACAGAGGTTATCGTCATTACGGGCTACGCCACCATGGAAAAAGTCAGGGAAACCTTCAACAGGGGTGGCTTTGATTTTCTTGCCAAACCGTTTAAGCTCGGAGAAATTGTCGAGGTTATCGCCAGAGCAGTGGCCGCTCAAAAGAGCGGCTGTCCTCATAAATTTCAGGGTCTCATGTCTGCAGATACCGACTGAGGTGAAACACTCAATTTATGAGTGCTTAAGTGTTCCCTGTTTTCGAACCTTGGCTGCAGGTAACAGGGGAAACAAATAATCCTGCAACGGATTACCATGTCCCCGGCATCACTGCCGAACTGTAAATGTTTATCCTCACCCTTTCCTTTTCCGTATGTTTTTTGTTTTTTCCGCCCCACATGACTCGCTGATAACCTCTTTACCGTCTTGCTTGCCATTGGAGGAACATTGTAGTATATGCTGGGATCGATTTTTCATTATATTCATGGGGTAGACAGAAGTCAGTCTATTTTGCCCGGGAGGAAGACATATACATGGAGAGTGGTGAATCACATAGCAATCATCTAAGCGAAGAACGAAAATCCGTCTTTCGACCGGTTGAACTTGCGTTGAGACAACGGAGGATGGCCGGGAAACGTACCGATCACCTTGAGGAGACCTTTCCTGCCCGTAAGGAATACGCGGAAGAGCTCAAGCGTGATCTTGACGAGATCCTGCAGACCATTATCGAGGAAGAATCTCTGGATAGAGCATTATCGCTCCTTGGTACGAAATATGCCATTGAAAGGACCCTGCTGGCTGAAGAACGGAATATCATGGCCGAGGAACGTAACCTGCTTGGTGAAAAACGTACCCGTCGTTCCAAGGTACGTACGGAGCTTGCTGAAAAAAGGAGCGGTCTGGCCCGTATCCGGACCCAGCTGGCAAAAAATCGTTCCTTTCTTGCAGAAAAGCGGACATCCATGGCTCAGCAGCGAACCACCCTGGCCAAGGCACGGACCCACCTGGCCTTCATCAGGACCGGTGTGGCCCTGGTTGCTCTGGGCAGCGCCTTGACCCGATACTTCGGCCTCGGCTGGTGGACCATTATGGATGGCTCCATCCTGGTACTTGGTATTGTTATGGTCGGCATGGGTATTTATTTTTATCTTCCCGCCAGAAAAGAAGAAGGTCGGCTGTTAGATATCATGCAGGAGAAAGAGGATGCATTGATGCGCCGCAAACCGAGAATCCTGGTCCTTGACGACGAGGAAGCGGTATGCAGTATGCTCAAGGTGTACTTAAAAAAATCCGGCTATGAAGTGGAAACTTTTTCCAATCCAAATCTTGCCAAACAACGGTTTGAGACCAGTCCCTTTGATGTTGTTATCACCGACATGATGATGGAGGGGATGACCGGGAAGGAAATTCTGCAATTTGTTAAACGTATATCTCCCCAGACCCAGGTTATTATGATCACCCACATGGAAGAGCAGTTCATTGAAGATGTCAAGGGGGAGCTCTTCGATTATTTTGCAAAACCGGTCGATATTAAGAAATTACTGGCCAGTGTCAAAGGGGCGGTTGAAGAGCGCATGCTGATGTAGCAGGAGGGTTGGACAATGATCAGATTATGGAAATCTCTGCATGATTCCAACAAGGTGAAAGAGAGTGATACAGAGCGACTCATTCGGGAAAAATATGAGGCGTTTTTAACCATATTGTCGGAAAATTCGCATGCACTTGAATTGATGACGGAGTTGGAGAAAAAACTGCTGGAAAATCGCCTGATCAGTATCCCCTATCTGAAGAATATGGTGAAAAATCTCTCCAAAAGTGTCTTCAGTGTTATCAGTAATCTTGAGATGCTGTCCGGCGGCGGATACACAGCCTTAAATGGTGTCTATGATACGATTGAACGCGAAATACGTAAAATCATGACCGGCAGCGCCATTCCCGTCTACACTCCAGTGGTCATTCCCATGGATGATATCCACTGTGGTCACATAGACAAGGTCGGCAGTAAGATGGCTAATCTCGGTGAACTTCGTAATCATTATAATATCGCGGTTCCCGATGGCTTTGCCCTGACAGCATGCGCCTATACCCATTTTGCTGAATATAATGAGCTTGCCAAACGAACGGGTCGTATCCTGGAAAATATTGATATCGAAAACAGCCAGCAACTTTTGGCGGCGGAACGGGAGATTAAAAATATTATTTTAGAGGCGGTGATTCCACCTGAAATTGAAGATGCTGTGAATAAGGTCAGTCAGGAGCTGGAACGGAAACACGGTCGATCCATGTTCTGGGCTGTGCGCAGCAGCGCCATCGGCGAGGATTTGGAAAATTCCTTTGCCGGCCAGTTTTCCAGTATCCTCAATGTCCCCACCGCCGAGATTCTGGATAAGTACAAGGAGGTGGCAGCCAGCAAGTATAATGCGCGTAACATGCTCTACCAGCGGATGAAGGATATTCGGGTGGAAGATGTTAATATGAGTGTCGGCGTTATTGAAATGGTTAACACCTTGAGTTCCGGGGTACTGTATACCGTTGAACCCATGCGGCCGGATTCCGGTGAAATTGTTGTGTCAGCTATCTGGGGTCTGGGGCAGCTGATGGTGGAAGGGGTTGTATCCGCCGATATGTTTGTTCTGAAAAGAGAATCGGGATTTCCGGTGGTTAAGGAGGAGGTCGCCCAGAAGGAAATGTGTCTGCAGAGGCTGAAAGAAGGTGGTGTCCAGCATGGTATGCTCGGAGAGGATGTCTGCCGCCTCCCCTGTCTTAGCCCGAAACAGCTGCAGATTCTTGGGGAAACCGGCGTACGTATTGAAGAACATTTTAAGGCGCCGCAGGATATTGAATGGTGTTTTGATCAGGACGGTAAGCTGTTGATTGTTCAGACCCGTCCCCTGCATGTACTTGATCAAAGTCGGCGCAGAAATCTGACTGCGCCGATTACCGCTACTGTTATTGCCGATAATGCCCGGGCGGTCGCCGGTGGCGTCGGCGCCGGCAAAGTCTGCAAAGTTTCTGATATCCATGAGGTGTTTTCCTTTCCTGAAGGCGGCGTTATGGTGATCAAAAATTCGTCGCCGCGTTTTATCGGTGCCCTGGCCAAGGCCTCAGCCGTAGTAGTTGAGCGGGGTAATCGCACCGACCATATGTCATCGGTGATCAGAGAGTTGAACGTCCCCTGTCTCGTGAAAATACCTTCAATCTTTTCTACCTTGGAGGATGGACAGGAAATTACCGTTGATGCCACTGAAGGCACTATCTACGCCGGTCGGGTAGACGAACTGCTGGCAGCGGATGAAACGAAGGTGAAAGATCCGACGACAGATGTGACACAGACGGAATCCCATTGGTTGCTCTCAAGAATGGCTCCCTACATTTTTCCACTCCACCTCACGGATCCGGGTATTGATGATTTTCACGAAAATGCCTGTTCAACCTGGCATGATATTCTTCGATTTTGTCACGAAACAGCCTTGGATGAGATTTTTCTTCTTAAGCGAAAAGGTCGGGTCAATACCTTGAGAAATGTTTATCGGGTGCGGACGGACCTGCCCTTTAAACTTTTTCTCTTTGATCTGTTCGGCAACACCGTCCATGGTGACAAAGGCAGGGAAATCACCCCTGATTGCGTCGATTCATATCCTTTCCGGGAACTCTGGAAGGGAATGACGGCACCGGATGTTACCTGGAATGGTACTGAGCAGCATATGGGTGCTCGGAGTCTTTTGACTGCGATGATGCAGACTTCGACCCTGGAAAGCAAAGTGGAAGAGGCGAAAAGTTATGCCGTCGTCACCCCGGAATATTTGAATCTCAGCCTGACTTTGGGGTATCATTTTATTATCCTTGACTGTTATATAGCCGGGGATCCTTATAACAACTATATTTCACTGTCCTTTAAAGGAGGGGCTGCGGAAACGAAAAGAAGATACCTGCGAATACTCGTTATCAGTGAAATTCTGCAACCGGCTGGTTTTGAGGTAACAGTCAACAATGATTTCTTAAATGCGCGTATCAAAGGCGAAAGTAGAGAGGAGTTATTGCAGAAAATTAATATGTTGGGCAGAATGTTCGCGGTGACCAGATTGTTGGATGTAGCCTTGAAAGATGAAAAGATGGCCAAGGAGTGTGCCCGTAGGTTCCATGCCCGTAAACCTCTGTTGGAGTAGTGGCCGGGAGAGGATATCCTCCACGGGACAGAGCACGATCACGCAAGATAGAGGAGTGTTAACCAGTCGGCTGTGAAATTCAAGAATTGTAAACTGACCACCAAATTCATGCTTGGCCTGGGGCTGATCCTGCTTGTAACTAACT
>JALSNT010000082.1 GCA_026986885.1 Desulfobulbaceae bacterium | reverse complement strand
GGCACCGGCCGAGTTCTGAATGGTCGTGTTTGCGGCCACCTTTCTCGGGATGGCTTTAATAATGTCTCCAACCTGCATGGTGAAGAGATACATCTCGTCATCGCCGCGCCTGGACATACGATGGCGACGCAGCTCGGTATAGGCCGTATTGACAATCTTCTCGGAAAAACTTTTCAAATAAAACTGGGCAAAACCCGGTTGCTTGTTGATCAGGTCTAAAAAGACCTCTCGCGGCAGCAGAAAACAGAAGGTATCCTCCACCATCTCGATATCAAGATTTGCCTTTGTTCCCCGGATAATGGGCAATGCTCCGATATAGGAGCCTTCACCCCGATAATCTTTCAGGGTCACCTCACCTTCATCATCGGTAAGAAATGATTTCACTCCTCCCCGCTGGATAAGATAGAGATGCGTCACCTCGGTTTCACCGGCAATGAACAGCCGGGTACCCTTGGGGAAAAAATCCACCCGCACATGGCGGGCTACCCCATGGAGAACATCATCGTCAAGTTCATCAAAGGGCATAATCTTGGACAGGAACTCGACCACCACTTCTGGGGCGACGGAATGTGTATCAGCAGCCATGTTTACTCACAGGTACGGGTCACAAATAAAAACAGGCAGAGTGCATGCACTCTGCCTGTTCCACAACACAGTTATAACGGATAATGCACAATAATCAGCCCAACTGTTTTTTACCGTCGACCAGATGCTCGACAACGGAAGGATCAGCCAGGGTGGAAGTATCACCGAAGTTATCAAAATCATTCGCGGCAATCTTGCGCAGAATGCGGCGCATGATTTTACCGGACCGGGTCTTGGGCAGACCGGGTGCCCACATGATAACCTCAGGCGTGGCAATGGGTCCGATCTCGGCGCGAACATGCTTGCGCAGCTCGGCAATCAGCTCATCGGTTCCTTCCACGCCCGTCATCAGGGTCACATAGGCGAAAATAGACTGCCCTTTTATGGGATGCGGCATGCCGACAACGGCAGCCTCGGCAACCGCCTCATGGGAAACGAGTGCGGACTCGATTTCAGCCGTACCCAGACGATGGCCGGAGACGTTGATGACATCATCCAGACGGCCCATAATCCAGAAATAGCCATCTTCATCCCGGCGGGCGCCGTCTTCGGGATCATAAATATTGTCATAACGGCTGAAATAGGTTTTTTTGAACCGCTCGGGATCACCAAATACGCCACGCAGCATGCCCGGCCATGGTTTACGGATAACCAGATGACCGCCCTCGTTGACACCGGCCTCATTACCCTCTTCATCATAAATAGCCGCATCAACACCAGGCAGCGGCAGGGTCGCGGAACCTGGTTTAAGCGGAGTGGCATAGGGAAGCGGCGAAATCAGAATACCGCCGGTCTCTGTCTGCCACCAGGTATCGACAATCGGCAGTTTCTCCTTGCCGATATTGACATGATACCACATCCATGCCTCGGGATTGATTGGTTCACCGACTGTGCCGAGGATGCGCAGGCTGGAAAGATCCCAACGCCTGGTCGGTTCTTCTCCTTCCCGCATCAGCGCCCGAATGACGGTTGGTGCGGTATAAAAGGTATTGACACGGAACTTCTCCACCACTTTCCAGAACCGATCGGGTCCGGGATAGGAGGGCACGCCCTCAAACATAAGCGAGGTTGCGCCAAGACCAAGAGGACCATACAGAATATAGGTGTGACCGGTGATCCAGCCGATATCGGCGGTACACCAGTAGACATCATCGTCTTTCATGTCAAAAACATACTGGCAGGTATGCATGGCATAGAGCAGATAGCCGCCGGTGGTATGGACAACGCCCTTGGGTTTTCCCGTGGATCCGGAGGTATACAAAATAAACAGAACATCCTCTGCATCCATTGATTCCGGAGTACATTCCGAGGAGATATCATCAGCGGCCACTTCATCATGCCACCAGGAATCACGCCCGTCCTTCATGGACACCTCGTTACCGGCACGCTGAACAACAATACAGGAATCCACACAATCACAACCATCCATAGCCGTGTCGGCATTGGGTTTTAAAGCAATGGTCTTGCCGGCACGAATAACGGCATCGGAGGTAATCAGCACCTTGGCCTGACAATCATGGACACGGCTCTGCAGGGCCACGGCCGAAAAACCGGCAAAAACCACCGAATGAATGGCGCCGATTCTTGCGCAGGCCAGCAGCGCTATGGAAAGTTCAGGAATCATAGGAAGATAAATGGATACCCGATCGCCTTTTTTTACACCTTTCTTCTTGAGCACATTGGCAAAACGACAGACCTCGGTATACAGCATCTGATAGGTATAGACCCGGACATCATCCTCGGGTTCACCCTGCCAGATAAGGGCGGCCTTATTCCTGCGACCGTCGGTCAAGTGACGATCAAGACAGTTAACCGACATATTGAGTTTACCGCCGGCAAACCATTTAATCTCCGGCTTGGTAAAGTCCCATTCAAGGACCTTGTCCCACTTCTTATCCCAGGTAACCAGCTCTTCGGCCCGATCCCCCCAATACCCTTCCGGATCGTCCATGGAACGTTTATAGATAGCCCGGTATTCATCCATTGATTTAACCCAGGCCTGATCCGCTCCTTCGGTCGGCGGATCAAATGTCTTCCCTTCACTAAGCAAACTGGTGATTTTGTCTTCATTGCCACCCATGATTATACTCCTCAATCCTTGCAAAAACGATTAGTCTCAATACTTCCTCCTCCAAACCAGGGTTCCCGGGAACGACCGGGAACCGGTCAGGGAACAGGATGCATCCTTCCCGTCCGTAAAGACGGAAAAACATCTCCGATATCGTCATTTGACCACGATATTTTGCTTTCCCGTGGTAATAGTATATCATGAAATTGTCAAGATATAACTATGGTCGACCAGGGAGAACATTTGCACAATCAAAAGAATAGAACCATTGCGATTCAACCACGGATACGGTAATAAAGACCTCTTTTCAGGCCGACACAAAAGCGACGGCACAAACTCCAACCATTTGCATGCGCCTGCCGACGGCGGCGATCAAACCAATGAAAAAAACAAAAAATATAGAACAACTGGTGCGCAGGAAACTTGCCGATGGTAAAAACAGCAAGCAGATACTCTCCTCTTTTGCCGATGGGGAGAGCAGGGAGGAAGCTCTCTATTTCCTCAACAACCTGCCCGCAGAAAACCAGAGACGACGATATCTGTGGCTTAACAGGGTGTTATGTCTCCTTCTCTTTATTATTACAGTAAAAAAGCTATACGACATGGCCGTGCTCCAGCTGACCGCGGTCGCTGCAGGTCAGTTCTCCCCGCTTCTGCTGCTTGATCTCATCGTGCCGATGATCAATTTTTACGTTCTCAGCAAATTATTTCGTTTCCACCGGCAGGGATATCAGTTCATGGCGGTCTTAGGCGTTCTGGCTCTATTTCGACCGGAAAACCGTATCCAACCAGATCTCTGGATCTACCTGACGCTTATCGGCATGTCCATCTTTCTCCTGCGAAAATTTTTCCCTAAAAATCATGCTATTGCCGGTTGACGGCCGAAACGCACAAAAAAATGCCGGAGATATCGCCGCAAAAAACAGGGCTGCATCGAGTTACAGCCATACTGCATAAACGCACCATCATGCAAATTACCACAACCAAACCAGGGCTGATCCTTTCCCTGATGGTAACAGTGACACTGTTCCTTGGTCTACTTGTTGCCGGAATCCATGTGGAGACCTCTCCGGAAAACATTTTTTCCGGCAAAACCCCCTTTCGTCTCTTTCAGGACAAAGTACGCAAAGAATTTCACCTGCATGACATGGTCCTGCTCGGCGTAAGCAGCACCAACCATGAAAACACCGTTTTTACCCCGAATACGCTGAAAAAAGTTTATCAGATCAGCCGATTTGCCGCCGCCCTCAATGACCCTCACAATGGAGATCGTTTGCTCGCAGGCGATGATATCATTGCTCCGGACACCGTGCCCATCATTGAGGCAGCCGGTCTTGGCAGGTTGCGGATACGAACACTGATGGCACGACCGCCGACAACTCAAAAAGAGGCGCTGCGCATTCGCGACAAGGCACTTGCCGATCCGATGCTGAAGGGCACAATGATCTCCGATGACGGCAAGTCCCTGCTCTTGTATTTTCCGGTATCTAACTTAAATTCCGCCCTTTATTTACAACAACAGCTGGCCGGCAAAATTGCCGAATCGACAACGGGCGACGACCATTTCACCATTACCGGCCTGCCGCCGGCGCTTAATGACGCCGCTGAAACCGTTTTAGCATGGACCATGATTATCCCTGCTGCGGCCCTGATCATTCACGCGCTGCTGATGCTTGTTCTCTTTAAAAATATCCGACTTGTCATTGCATCCCTGATCGTCACCTGCTGCCCGGTTGTCTCTATTTCAGGTCTGCTCATCGGCAGCGGCCGACCGCTGAATATGACGACATCGATGATCCCCTTTATCATATTGTCCGTCATGACGCTGTATTCCATTGCCATTCTCTCAACCCTGCGCAAACGTTATCACGACACAGAAAAGCAAACCACAGCAGTCATGCAAACAATAAATTATCTTTTCAGGCCCATACTCTTCAGCTCGCTCATCTCTGCCGCCGCCCTTGTCCCTCTCATTTTTTCACATGTACCGCAATTACATACATTCGGCCTGTTTACCACTGTCGGCATCTTGTCGGCCTGGCCGGCAGCCGTCCTCGGCCTTCCTGCCGCCATTCTCCTGATACAGGGAAACCCGGCGCAGGATATTGCCGATGCA
>JALSNT010000081.1 GCA_026986885.1 Desulfobulbaceae bacterium | reverse complement strand
ACTGCCCGGCCGATAATAACCCAGATGTAAGCGCTGAGAACGAAATTCAACAGTTTGGCAATGGCCAATAAAAAATTACTGAGCATAAACATAGTTCACATTTATTGTATTAATTAATTCCCTGACGGCGTCTTGTACAATCATACCCTGCACATCAGGCCACCCGCGCCCCCGGAACAATCTCTCCGGCTATTGTGGTCAACACCAGGCGCTCCCGGCCTTCATCATCAATATCCTTGGCCGCCAGCAGCATACCCTGTGAGGTTACTCCCATCAGTTTTGCCGGTTTCAGGTTGGCCACGATAATGACTTTTTTACCTACCAGTTCTTCTGGTTGATAAAATTTGGCAATTCCGGCAACAATGGTCCGCTCTTGCGGAGCCCTGACCTGCAGTTTAAGCAGCTTGTCCGCCTTTTTAATTTTCTCGGCCGCAATAATCTCCGCCACCCGCAGTTCCATCTTGCCGAACTGCTCAAAGGTGATCAATCCTTCCATGTCCACAGGTTCAGTGGCCCGGCTTTTCTTTTTCCCCTGTTTCCCGGCTGCCTGCTGTTTTTTCTTTGCTGCCAGACGTGGAAAAAGCTGCGGCCCCTTGTCCACGGACATTCCAGGTTCAAAGACACCCCACTTGCCGGCGGTATCAAGGGTTGCGACGGCCATGGCATCTTCCATGCCGAGAGCCAATGCCATCTTCTCCGCTGCCTCCGGCATTACCGGGCGCAGCACCAGGGCAAGAATACGCAGGCTCTCCGCCAGAAAATACAAAACAGTATCCAGCCGGCCGCTTTGAGCCGGATCGGTTGCCAGTTCCCAGGGAGCATTGGTCACAATATAGCG
Source organism: Desulfobulbaceae bacterium (assembly GCA_026986885.1). Next base: position 3,949 of record JALSNT010000081.1, on the reverse strand, counting down.
ATTGAGCAGCCCGATAACCTCCCATACCGCCTGCAGGGCCTTATGAAAGGCAAATGCGTCCATGTACACCCGGTATGAGGCCGTCATCTTTTCCATGGCGCCGGTCAGTTGCCGGTCTTCATCGGTCAAGGTAGATTCATCAACCTTAGGAACCTTGCCGCCCGCGTATTTCCCGATCATGGTCAGTGCCCGGGAAAAGAGATTGCCCAGATCATTGGCCAGGTCGGAATTACGGCGGTTAATAATAGCCTCACCGGAAAAGGAAGAATCCAGGCCGAAGCTCATCTCCCGTAACAGGAAATAACGAACCGTGTCCACACCATATTTCTCCACCAGCTCACCGGGTCGTATAACATTACCGATGGACTTGGACATCTTGGTCTCATCCACATTCCAGTAGCCGTGGACATGCAGCCGCTTATAGGGTGGCAGTCCCATGGCCTGAATCATTGTCGGCCAGTAAATGGCATGGGGTTTAAGGATATCCTTGGCAATCACATGTTCGGCCGCGTGCCAGTATTTTTCAAATTCAGGGGCGTCGGGATAGCCGATTCCCGTCAGGTAATTAATAAGAGCGTCGAACCAGACATAGGTGACGAACTTCTCATCAAAGGGCAGCGGTATCCCCCAGGTCAGCCGGGTTACCGGCCTGGAGATACATAGGTCCTCCAGTGGTTCACTGAGAAAGGAAAGCACCTCGTTGCGGTAACGTTCCGGGGTGATATATTCCTGGTTCTTTTTAATATGATCAATGAGCCAGTCCTGATACTTCGACATCCGGAAAAAATAATTCTGCTCACTGATCTCTTCAGGCACGGTCTGATGATCGGGACATTTTCCGTCAACAAGTTCTTTTTCCGTTAAAAACCGTTCACACCCTTTACAGTAATGGCCGGAGTACTCGGCAAAATAAATATCACCCTGGTCATAGACCTGCTGCAGGATATCCTGTACGACCCTGATATGCCGGGGAGAGGTGGTGCGAATAAAATTATCCGGTTCAACAGCAAGCAGCGGCCAGGTATTGCGAAAGGAATCGGAAATCCGATCAACATACTCGCGGGGGCTGCATTGCCGCTCCTCAGCGGCCTGGACTATTTTTTCACCATGCTCATCGGTTCCGGTCTGAAAACGGACGTCATCACCGCAAAGCCTGCGAAAACGGCTGTAGGTGTCGGCAACAATAGTGGTATAGGCATGCCCTAAATGGGGCATGGCATTAACATAGTATATGGGTGTTGTAATATAAGTGGTCATTTCAAGATATTTTCTTATCTTCGGCGCTGTCTTTTTCAGACCTTCGCTCTCTTTTTTTCCGGGTAGTTTTCTTCTTTCTATTACTGCTGCGACGTCTTGGCATTTTTGTCCTTTGCGCCGGCTGCGCCGCTCGCCATTGCTCTTCGGTTAAGACACGATCCTCACCGTTGTTACCGACAATCAACAGATTCCCCTGCAGGGGAAGCTGACGAACAACCCGGTAGGTGTTTCCTTCAAAGCTTATGGAGCGTCCAACCTTGGGCATACCCTTTTTCATGATCCGATAGCTGTCATACTCATAGGTAAGGCAGCAGAGCAGCCGGTTGCAGACTCCGGAAATCTTGGTCGGATTCAGGGGCAAATCCTGGGCCTTGGCCATTTTAATGGAAACGGAATCAAACCGTCTCAAAAATGACGTACAGCACAACTCCCGGCCGCAGGCCCCAATACCACCGATCATCTGTGTTTCATGCCGAACACCAATCTGCCTCATTTCCACCCGGGTTCGAAATTCCTGAACCAGTCTTTTGACCAGTTCTCGAAAATCAACCCGACTGTCGGCGGTAAAATAAAAAATTATCTTTGAACCGTTAAAAAAACGCTCCACCCGCACCAGATGCATCGGCAGGTGTAGCCTCTGTATATGATCCTGACAGATATCATAAGCCTCCCGCTCCAGGATGGGCAGGTGGGCATATTTCTCCTCTTCTTCCCGGGTCGCCCGTCGCAGGATGAGATACGACACCCCTCTCTTCCCCGCACATCGGCAGTTACCGCCGGCGCGACCAAACACCATCGCCGGCTCCGGTCCATGATCAGTTTTAACAAAAACAAGGCCACCGTGCGTCAAGCCATCCAGAGAGGAGGAGGCTGTATACTCCTGCCCGATCCGACGAAAACGAATTCGATAATAGAAACACGGCTTTTTCTCCTGTTCCTCCTCATCAACCGTAGTATTTTGTTTTTGCTGTTTATTTATCACGGCAAGTACGACTAAGGGGATTTTTTCCTAAATTGAGCGTTTTAAAAAAAGATAAAAAATTACACTGAAGCATCATCATACCATGGCTTTCAGCGGCGGGACATCCGCCACTAACTGCAACATCAACACCTCGCAAATCAACCCCCGGTTACAATTACCGGCCAGGGCCTTTTCAGCATAATCGACGGCATCTACCTTATCAGAAAGCCGGGACAAGTTCCAGCGTTCTCTTATCCGCTGAAGTTCTTTTATATTGATAGCGGCAGCACCGACAGACAAGGAGGCATCCAGCTTCAACAACAGGGCATCTTTAAAGAGAATTTTCAACAGGCTGAAAAGCAGCCCCAGCTCATCTTTAAGCTGTGCCATGGCTGCGGCCAGATACAGGGACTCTTCAATCACGGCTGCCTCCTCTCCCGGCGGAGCGGCCAGGACTGCAACAATCCGCTCAAACAGGGCCGGCGCATCCCCGGCCTCAAGGGTCAGAGCCCGGCCCGGCGCCCCCCCTGTTATCCGGGCCAGGGTAATACATTGCCGCCGTGTAAGTTCAGGAGAAAGACGCCCGATAACATCTGCGGCGAGGTCATCGGTAAGCGGCGCAAAAGAAACCATCTGGCAACGGGAAAGGACAGTCGGCAAAATCGGCTCTGCATCCGAGGCAATGAGCAGAAAAATATTGTCCGGCGGCGGCTCTTCAAGCATCTTCAGCAGGCTGTTTGCCGCCTCCCGGCGCATGGACTGCGCCTCTTCCAGAAGAATTACCCGCATCCCCCCGGAGAACGGAGAAAATGCCAACTGCTTTTTTAAAGATCGTATTTGAGCAATTTTAATAAACGTTCCCTGCGGAACGATATGCAAAAAATCAGGATGATTGCCGGAGGCAAACTGCACGCAACCCGGACAACGGCCACAGGGAACACGACCCGCATCGGCCTTGCAAAGCAGACCTGCCGCCATGGCCCGGGCCACAGTTGCCTTGCCGATACCCTCCGGGCCGGAAAAGAGATAGGCATGGCCCAGACGACCGCTTGTCATAACACGGGTCAAAAAACGTAATTGCCGATCATGGCCTGTAATCCCTGAAAACATCAGTCCTGTCCAAAAAGAAAAAAATGGTACCTGAATTGAGGTGTTAGACAGCCGGTTTGCAGAAAAGCATACGTATCCGGCTATTTTTCGGAGGAATCGGGCCGGCCCATGGCCTAAAACAAACTCTGCTGTCTGCCGCTGACCGATTTGCGGTTCTTCTGTGACAACCGCCTGCCGCCTGGATCTGTTGCCGCCGGAGGCGATGTAACTTCCGCTGCCGCAACGGTCGATTGACAGTCATCGTCAACAAGAGGACGCAGATAGAGAAACCGCTCCAGCGGCCGCTGGAAATCCGTCCATCCCGGTTCCTCCTGTTTCTCCCGTAACTGATCGATATAATTCATCTTGGCATCCATATCATCAAGATGATGCAGCAAAATAGCCTCGGGCGTCATGGGCAGCACCGGGGCCCCGAACTCATATCGTCCATGATGGCTGAGTACAAGATGGGCCAGGGTATCTACGCGAAGGCGATCCAGCCCCTTGATCGTCCTTGCAGCATTTTGCACCATCTCCGCTCCGAGGACAAGATGCCCCAGCAGGCGGCCACGATCGGTATAGTCAAAGGGCAGGGAGCGGTACGAAAACTCCTCTGTTTTGGCAATATCATGGACAAGGGCT